>NZ_JBWOPL010000048.1:0-97961 GCF_056451265.1 Rhodocaloribacter sp.
ATCCCGCGCCCGCCATCACGAGGCGGCGGCTGTCGGCGCGCGCGAGGTACGAGGCCGCCAGCGCCGAGGCCGCCGCCGTACGCCGACGGGTGAGCGCCTTGCCGTCCATGAGCGCGAGCGGCGCGCCGGTGCGCCCGTCGAGCAGGAGGTAGACGCCGAAGACCGAAGGCAACCCGCGCGCGGCATTGTCGGGGAAGACGGTGACCACCTTCACGCCGGCTTCCCGGTCTTTGCGCCACGCCGGCATGAGCAGGAGCGCGGCGTCGGCGCCGGAGGTGGGCAGCGTGTGGTGATGTCGCAGAGGGGACGCGACGCCCTCCCGAAAGGCCTCCCGCAGCCGCTCGATCAGGAGGCGGTCCGGAAGGGCTTGCGCCACCGTTTCCGCGGAGAGCATGGACAGACTGGTCATCGGATGCACACGATGGGTTTGAGCCGGCGCTCGCCGGGCGTGCACGGCTCGGGAGAGGGAGAGCAGGGGTTGGGCGGAAAGATAGCCGCCCGAGATCAAAAAAAGGAGTAATCCGTATGGGGGCGGAGGCACGTGTTGCGTAAGCCTCTCGGAGACCGTAATGTGCAACGACCGGAGCGTGGCGACGAAAGGAGAGGGATGCTTCGTCTGGGACGCCCCGGAGATCACTGCCAGTGAGAGGGTCTGAAAGATGTTGAAAACAGACGGTAAACCGCCCAAATTGTACGTCATCGATCCCGCGGAGGAGAGCCGGGTCCCGTATTTACGTGGGATCCTCACGCGCTCGCTGCAGGGGGCCGGCATGCCTTTCGAAGAGGCATATAAGATTGCGAACGAGGTGAGAGAGCGGCTCTGGAGCGATGCGGAGATCACGCTTCGGGAGAACGAGGCCGACATCAGCGCCGACGAGTTGAAAAGAGTGGTGGCGGATCATCTCGCCAAGGTGGGGGCCGATACGGTCCGGGAGCGATACCTGCGTTCGAAGCACGCGCCCATCGTCATTCAGGTGGTGGATACGGAGGGGAACCCGCATCCGTATTCGAAGGCGCTGCTGGCCCAGACGCTCGAGACGTGCGCGTTGCCGCCCGAGCGCAGTTATGCCATCACCTCTCAGATCGAACGGGAACTCATCGACACGGGATGCACCCGCCTGACGAGTTCCGAGATGACCGAGTTGACGTACCGGTACCTGCTCGAACAGGAAGGGAAAGAAGCGGCGCACCGGTATCTCGTCTGGATCGAATTTGCGCACAGCGGGCGGCCCCTCATCCTCCTCGTGGGGGGAACGACCGGGTGTGGGAAAAGCACCATCAGTTCCGAAGTGGCGCACCGGCTCAACATTGTCCGAACCCAGTCCACGGATATGCTGCGCGAGGTGATGCGGCTCATGGTGCCGCGCCGTCTCCTCCCGACGCTTCACACGTCGTCGTACAATGCGTGGAAAGTGCTGCCCACACACGGCGCGGAAGGGGTTCCGTTCGAGCGAAACATGATCGACGGTTACCTGACCCAGGCCGAACAGGTCGGTGTCGGCATCGAAGGGGTGATGAAGCGCGCCGAGCGGGAACAGGTCTCGCTCATCCTCGAAGGCGTTCATGTCCATCCCCGGCTCCAGAAGCGGCTCGGCGATGCAACCTCGGCGCTCGTGGTGCCGGTCATCCTGGCGGTGCTCAAGAAAAAGAACCTCCGCAATCGGCTGCTGGGGCGAAGCCAGAAAGTCCCGGCGCGCACGGTCCAACGGTATACCGAGAACTTCGACTCCATCTGGCAACTACAGACGTTCATCCTTTCCGAAGCGGACCGGCTGCAGGTGCCCATCATCACGAACGATGAGAAGGAGGAAACCATTCGCTCGATGATGGAGACGATCTCTGCAGCGTTGCTCCTGGAGTATGAGGGAGATCCGAAAAAAGTCTTCCGGAAACTGGCCGACACCGGGGTGAAAGAGTGACGGTCCCGAAGCCGGAAGAACGCAGGACCAACGACGACCGAACGATGGCGCATCCGAAAGGCATCATGATCATTCTCGACGGACTCGGCGATCGTCCCGTCGAGGCCTTGGACGGGCGGACTCCGCTCGAAGCCGCCGCGACGCCGAACCTCGACCGGATGGCGGCTTCGGGGCTCTGCGGCATGATGCACCCCATTGCGCCGGGCGTCCCCGTCGGTACGCAGATGGGCGTCGGCTTGCTCTTCGGGCTGGCCCGCGCCGACGTGCCCAGGCTCACCCGCGGGCCTGTGGAGGCGGCGGGCGTGGGGCTGAACCTCAGCGACGGCAACGTGACGTTCCGATGCAACCTCGCTACGGTGTCGCCCAACGGACAGGGGTTCGCCATCGAAGACCGGCGGGCCGGGCGCATCCGGGAGGGCGCCGAGACGCTGGCCGAAGCGCTGGATGGGATGGACCTCGGCGAGGGCATCGTGGCGCGCTTCCGCCCATCGACGCAGCATCGGGCCGTCCTCATGCTTGAAGGGGAGCACCTCTCGGAGGCCGTCACGGACACCGACCCCGGCGCGGGCGAACGGGCACGCGGTCGGCTCGCGTGTCTCCCCCGCGATGCGACGGACCCGGAGGCGGAACGCACCGCGCAGGCCGTCAACACCTTCTTCTTTCGGAGCCACGAGATCCTCCAAAACCATCCGGTCAACGTGGCGCGAGCGGCGAAGGGACTGCCCCCGGCCAATGGCGTGCTCACGCGGGGCGCGGGGAAGTACCGGCCCCTGCGAAACTTCGTCCGGCGTCTCGGCCTCCGAACCGCCGTCGTTGGCGGGGACGGCGCGGTCGTCGGCCTGAGCCGCCTCTTCGGCTTCGACATGATCCGCGACCCGCGCTTCACCGCGCTGACCGACACCGACCTCGACGCCAAGATCGCCGCCGGACGCCACGCACTCGACGATCACGACCTCGTCTTCATCCACGTCAAGGGCGCCGACACGTGCGCGCACGACCACGATCCGGTGGGAAAAAAAGCCTTCATCGAACGGATCGATGCCGCGCTCGCTCCTCTGCTCGACCAGGGGCTCGCCCTCGCCGTCACGGGGGATCACACCACCGACTCGCGGCTCGGCCGGCACACCGGCGATCCCGTGCCCTCGCTCGTGGCCGCACCGAATAGCCGTGTGGACGCCGTGCGCGCCTTCTCGGAGTCGGACTGTATGCGGGGCGGCCTCGGCGCAATCTCGGCCACGGCCTTCCTCTCGGTGCTCCTCGATCTCATGGATCGGACCCACATCCTCCGCGCCCACGAAGCCTTCTATTATTAAAAGGAGGACGCTTGCGGACTTTGGCGTCGGTAACAAACCCTTAATCCGGGGGTTACGGAAATTTTTTTATGGGTTCATCGAAAGGATACGGACGCTTCATACGCTTGACACGTGTTTCGATTCTCACGAAAAAGAGCGAAGTATGCGATCCCTCCGATTCTTTTCTCCCCCTGTTCTCTGGGCTTTGATCCTTTTCCTCCTCTTCGGATGCGACAGCGCCATCGATCCCGACCGTCTCGGTGAGGCTTCTCTTGAGGTTCCTCGTCTGGTCGCGCCCGTGAACGACGTTCGGATGTCGGTCGACGAGGAGATTGTCTTCTCGTGGACCCCGGTGGAAGCCGCCGTCGGATATGAGATCGAGATTCTCGATGCGCAAGCCGATCCGGTGACGGCCGGGAAAACGGGCGTCGCCGGTTACGTCTTTCGGCTGGGAGTGGCGGGGGATTATACCTGGCGGGTGCGCGCCATCGACCGCTTCGAACGAAAGGGCGCATGGAGCCGGAGTCGGCGTCTCCGGGTGGCGGCTCCGATAGAATAGAAGTCGCGCCGCCGACAGAAGCGAAGGAGTGAGCCGCTTCGGGGATGTTCCGGCCGGTTCACGCCTCCGGCAGCCCGTGGGCGGCGAGGCTCAGGTTCTTGTATCGCGGGTCCATCGTGACTTCCCGTCCGAACCATGGAGGGGGCACGTACGCGGCCGCTTCCTCGTGCGAGGGAAACTCCACCTCGGCGGTGAAAAAGCCGTCGAGCGGGCCGAGATAGGCGTCGAGTTCGATGGTATAGGCGCGGTCGGGGATCTCGTACCGAATCTTGCGCAGGCGTCGACCCTCCGTGGCGGGCCAGAGCGCGTCGAACTGCGCCCGTGTCAACGCGACCTCGATTTCCAGGCGCGCCCGCAACCCGGCGCTCTTCACCGTTTCGAAAAACTCCTCCCCTTTTCGCCGGAGCCGCACCACCGTCCCGTTCGGGTCGGCGGCCACGTAGCCCTGCCAGATCTCCTTGTGGGGAAAGTCTTCGAGGTCTGGCGGCGGCGTGTCGATGATGAACTTGCGCTCGATTTCGAGGGTTTGCGACATGGGGTCGGGGGGAAATTGTGGATCGGGGTCCCGGTCTGGTGAAACGATGCCGGGGCGGGGTTCGTTCGTCGCGTGTACGCCGTCTTGCCGGGGAGGCGCCGCCGGGATACGCCTACGTGAAACGGATCCGTACGCAGGGGATCGGCATTACCCGTACCGCCCTTCGATATAGTCGGCGGTTTCCTTGTGCCGGGGCGTGACGAACATCTCGGCGGTGTCCGCATGTTCGACGAGTTTGCCCATGAGCATGAAGGCGCACTCGTCGCTTGCTCTTCGCGCCTGCGCCATGTTGTGCGTGACCATGAGGATGGTGTACTCGCCCCGAAGCTGCCAGATGAGTTCTTCCACGGCGGCGGTTGCCTCGGGGTCGAGGGCGGAGCACGGCTCGTCCATGAGGAGCACGCGCGGCTTGACCGGGAGCAACCGGGCAATACACAGCTTCTGCTGTTGTTCGAGCGAGAGGGCCGTCGCCGAACGATCCAGCCGATCCTTGACCGTATCCCACAGGAGCACCTCCCGGAGCGCCTCTTCGACGATCTGGTCTTTCTCCGCCTTCGTGCGCTTGCGCGCATCCGGCGTGTGGAGATTATACGAGAAGAGAATGTTTTCGCGGATCGAGAGGGGCAGCGGGTTCGGGCGCTGAAAGACCATCCCGACCTGTTTTCGCAACTGCGGCAGGGCCACGTCCGGATCGAGGACGTTCTTCCCGAGCACCTCGATCACGCCTTCGGTGCGCACGTAGCCGAGCCGGTCGTTGATCCGGTTGATGGAACGGAGGAGCGTCGATTTGCCGCAGCCGGAAGGGCCGATGAGCGACGTGATGATGCCCTGCTTCACGTTGAAGTCCACGGCGAAGAGGGCCTGGAACGTGCCGTACCAGAGGCTGAAGTCCTTCACGCACACGGCGATCTCGGTGTTCGCGAGGACGTCGGGTGCGTCGGGCGTGAGGGGCGGTGTTTCCATGCGTCTCCGGGAAAAAGCGTTCAGCCGAAGCGGCCGAGAATGTAATCGTAGGTCCTCGGGTCTTTCACCTTGCCCTCGAACAGGTCGTCCGTCCGTCCGATCTCGACGCAGTCGCCGGTGAGGAAGAAGGCGGTTCGGTCGGCGAGCCGACGAGCCTGTTGCACGAGGTTGGTGACCATGATGATGGTCATCTCTTTCCTGAGTTCCTTGAGCACGTCCTCGATGCGCATGGTCGTGACGGGGTCGACAGCGATGGAGAACTCGTCGAGGAGGAGGAGGACGGGATCCTGGGAGAGGGCGCGGGCGATGGTGAGGCGCTGTTGTTGCCCGCCCGAGAGCAGGCTGCCGAGCGAGTCGAGCCGGTCCTTCACCTCGTCCCACAGCGCCGCGCGCGTCAGGCACCGTTCGACGATCACGTCGAGTTCGCGCCGGTCGGTGATGCCGCGCAGCCGGGGCGAGAGCGCGACGTTGTCATAGATCGAGAGCGGCAGCCCCACCGGCAGCGGGAAGACGACGCCGATGTGTTGGCGGAGCGCATACACGTTGCGCCACGCCCGCACGTCCCGCCCGAGAAAACGGATGTGACCGTCGACACGCATGTGCGACTCGAACAGGTTCATGCGATTGAGCGTCTTCAGAAAAGACGTCTTCCCGCTATTGGCAGGGCCGATGATGCCGAAGATCTCATGTTCGTGCACCGACAGGCTGACGTTCCGGAGGGCGGAGACGTCGCCGTACCGGATCGACAGGTTTTCGACTTCGAGCACGGGCGGCGCCGGCTGCGTCGAAGGCGCGTCGGCGTCGGGGGGAGCCTGAGGCATTACCATTTCTTTTTGTTGCGGAGATAGACCCGGAAGGCGATCGAGAGGGCGTTCATCGAGAGCACGATGCCGATGAGCACGAGCGCCACGCCGAAGGGGAGGTCCTCCGGCACGCCGGTCACCTGCGTCGAGATCGTGTACAGGTGGAGCGAGAGCGCCATCGTCTGATCGTACACGCTCTCGGGGAGGAACGGGACGAAGAACGCCGCGCCGGTGAACATGATCGGGGCGGTCTCGCCCGCCGTGCGCGAGACTTCGAGGATGATGCCGGTGAGGATGCCGCTGACGGCGTTCGGCAACACGATGCGTCGGATCGTCTGCCACCGTGTCGCGCCGAGCGCCCAGCACGCCTCCCGGAAGGCATGCGGGACGGCCTGGAGCGACTCCCGGGTGGCCACGATGACCACGGGCAAGGTCATGATGCCGAGCGTCAGGCTGGCGGCCAGGATGCTCGTGCCGAACTCGAAGAAGAGCACGAACGCGCCCACCCCGAAGAGCGCGTGCACGATGGAGGGCACGCCCGCCAGGTTGATGATCGCCAAGTTGATCGTGCGGGTGAGCCAGTTGTCGGGGGCGTATTCGCTCAGATAGATCGCCGCCGCCACGCCGAGCGGCACGGAGAAGACGAGCGCCACCACCACGAGGAAGATCGTGCCGAGGAGCGCCGGAAAGATGCCTCCCTCGGTCATCCCGTTCCTGGGGAACTCGAAGAGGAACGACCACGAGATGACCGGGCCGCCCCGATACACGAGCAGGATCAAAATGATGAGCACCGGAAGGATCAGCAGGAGCGCCATCAGAAGAAACAGAAGACGCCAGCGCTTCTCTTTCTTCTCGTTCCGGAGGTTGAGTTCGGTAGCCTTGAACATAGGTCGGAAGGTCGATCGTCGTTCGGACCGGCGGGATCGAACGGGTCTATTTTTTCCGAATGCCCCGCACCACCAGGTCGGCGGTCAGGTTGATGAGGAAGGTGATGATGAACAGGAAGATGCCGAGCGTGAAGAGCGCGCCGTAATGAGACGACCCGACGGCCGTTTCTCCGAGTTCGGCGGCGATGGTAGCCGTGAGCGCGCGCACGGAATCGAACACGCTGTGCGGGATGTTGATGGAGTGGCCGCTGGCCATGAGCACGGCCATCGTCTCGCCGAAGCCGCGTCCGACGCCCAGGAGCACCGCCGAGACGAGGCCGTTCTTGGCGGCGGGGAGTACGACCCGCCGGATCACCTGCCACCGGGTCGCGCCCATCGCTTCGGCCGCTTCGCGATACTTGTCCGGGACGGCCTTGAGCGAATCCTCGGCGATGGTGGTCATGATCGGGGCCGCCATCAGCCCGAGGATGATGCCGGCATTGAGCACGTTCAGACCGATGGGGACATTGAACAGCTTGATGATGAGGCCGTTCATGATCGTCAGGCCGATGAAGCCCCAGACCACCGAGGGGATCGCCGCCAGCAGTTCGATCAGGATCTTGAGCGTCTCGCGCGTCTTGCCCGTGGCGAACTCCCCGATGAAGATGGCCGCGCCGAGGGAGAAGGGGATCGCCACGATCATGGCCATGCCGGTGACGCTCGCCGTGCCCAGGATCAGCGCGAGCGCACCGTAGGTCGGGTTGTTTTCCGAGGTCGGGATCCAGCGCGGCGAGGTGAAGAACTCCTTCAGGTCGAACGCGCCGAAGAGGAAGGGCAGCCCCTCCTTCGTGATGAACACGAAGATGCCGATGATGAAGATGATGGCCGAGATGCCGCCGAGGTACATGATCCCCTGCATGGCCTTGTCGATGTGCCATGCGGCGGTTCGGCGATCGGCGGCGGGGGCGCGTCCCGGTCTGCTCGAAGTCTTTTCGGTCATGTCAGTCGGCGTCCTCCCCGCGCATCGTTTCCATGAGGGCGCTCACGCGCGAGGCGATCTGCCGGTGCGCCCGCTCGAAGCGTTCCTGCGGGTCGGCGGCCCCGCTCGTGTCGATCTGCCATTCGAGTACGGCGGTATTGAAGGGCGGCGGATCGAGGTAGCGGGCGACGGGCCCGTCGAGGCTGATCACCACGTGGAACGTCTCCCAGTCTTCGGGCGGCCAGTCGATGGGCGACGGGCGGGCATCGGTCATGTCATATCCGCGCGCCTCCATCCAGGCGATGAAGTCGGGGTCGAGGGCCGGAGCCGGATGCCGCCCCGCGCTCGTGTATCTTCCGCTGCCCGGGAACGACTTCCGGGCGATGGCCACGGCCATCTGGCTGAGGAAACGGTCGTCGTCTTCGAGGAAGGCAATGCGATACACCTTCGGCTGTTTGCTCTCGCCGGTGACGGCAAAGACCGTGTCCTCGCAGATGTTCTTCGCCTGATCGTTGATCCGCGAAATGCGGTTGAGGATGATCAGGATCATGAGCATCTCGTCGCACTCGTAGGCGTGTCGATTGCCCTCTTCGACGAGGTCGGCATAGGCGACGCCGAAGGACCGACGGGCCTGCGCGGCCAGCGGGATCGTGGCGCGGGCGAGGTCGGCGTTTTGCTCGTTGAAGGCGCGCATGGCCTGACGATACATCTCCAGGGCTTCGTCGGCCAGCCGTTCGATCTCCCGCCGCATGACGCCGGTGGGGGGGCGCGTCAACTGGTTCACCTCACGGCAAATGGTGACGGCATAGTCGCCGACGCGCTCCAGGGCGATGTTGAGCCGGAGCACCGTGGAGATGAACCGCAGGTGGCCGGCGCTGGGCAGGTAGAGCGCGATGAAGCGGTAACAAAGCCGGTCGATGCGGCGAATGGCGCGGTTGATCGGCAGGTCGCCGAGGATGGTCTCGTTCGCCAGCGGCCTGTCGAGCGTGAGCAGGGCTTCTCGCGCGTTTCGGACTGCCGTCTCGACCTTCGCGGCCACGGCTGCGACCTCGCCGCGTATGTTCTCCAGGTCGCGCTCCAGACGTTCTTCAAAATGGCTCATACGGAACCTGAGGGTTGATGCACGGGGAGGGCCGCCGGGCGGCGTGGGATCGTTTCGTCAACCTAACGCGCATCGCGCAAAACGTAAAGGCGTCCCGGAAATGTTCACGGATAACTCCCGTACGCTCCGGGCGTCGGTGCGGGGCTCATTCACCGGTCTGCGCGTCGCCTTCGCATACAACCTCACGCACCGGCGCATAGCCTTTCTCCTTGATGATGCACTGGCCCTCGTCGCTCAGGATCCAGTCGAGATAAGCCTTGACCGCTCCCGTCGGCTCGCCGTCGGTGTACATGAACAGCGGGCGGGCGATGGGGTAGGTTCCGTCGAAGGCCGTTTTTTCGGAAGGCGCCACACAGTTGCCCTGCCCATCCTCGATGCAGAGCATCTTGACTTCCGGCGTGGCATAGGCCAGCCCGCTGTAGCCGATGGCGCACGGCGTATGCTGCACCAGGTCGACGACGTCCTTCGAGCCGTGCATGTCCCGCGAGCCGAGTTTGTAGTCGCGGTTTTTCCCGAGGACGGCCTCGCGGAAATAGACGTAGGTGCCCGAGTTGTTCTGCCGGCTCACGCGGATGATCTCCTGCTTCTCGCACCCCGGCACCTCGACGCCGAGCTGCGTCCACTTCTCGAGGGTTCCGCCCTCTCCGTAGATCTCCGCCAGCTGATCGAGCGAGATGCCGTCGAGCGGGTTGTCCTTGTGGACGTAGACCGCCAGCGCATCATAGCCCACGATGTGCTCGACGGGGGTATGCCCGTTGGCGCGCGCCTGCTCCATCTCCGAGGGTTTGATCTCTCGGCTCGCGTTGGCGATGTCCACGGTGCCGTTGATCAGCGCTGCAATGCCCGTGCCCGAGCCGCCGCCCGAGACCGCCACCGCCACGTTCGGGTTGATCTTCCGGTAGGCTTCGGCCCAGGCCTGCGCTACGTTGACCAGCGTGTCCGAGCCCTTATTCTGAATGACCTTGCGGGAACTGGAATGCCCGGTTTCTCCCGAACGGCCGCAGCTCGTCAGCGTGAGCGCTACCGTGAGCGTGAGAAATAAGCGAATGATTTTCATGGTGTGGGTCCTCCTGTTGTGGGGTAATCGAGTTTCGTTTGGTGTCGGTGGAGAAAGCGCCGCCGCCGTCAGGTCCAGGTGGGGGAGCATCGCAGGTGATCGAACGGGAGCGCCACCGAAGAGGCGATGTTCGACAGATGCGAGGAGGTGCGGCTCAGGAGCCGCGCGGCCAGCGTGAGCACCACCGCCTCGTTAGGATCGAGGTCTCGCCGGTCGGCAAGGTCGGAGACGTAGACGCTCAGGCCCCGCTTGACGCCGGTATGGGCCTCCATCGCCCGGCGCGCCTCGAGCTCGTCCTTCCGGGCGAAGCTCTCACGCGTCCACGAAAACATCTCTCCGATGCGGTCGCGGAAGGTGCGGAGCGGCAAGACCTGCGGGCTGATGCGGGTCTTGTGGGCCAGCTCGGACGTCTCCGCGAAGGATTTCGCCATGTCCCCGATCCGTTCCGCATCCTGGATGATGCACAGCAGCGTCAGACTCAGTTCCAGCTCCTCCTGCGGGCGCCGGGACAGGTGCTCGTAGATCGCCCGCCGGATCTCCCGTTCCTTCCGGTTGACGATCTCATCCTCGGCCTCGAGATCGATCTGAAGGATCTCGTTCTCGAGCAGCGCCGCCGTCGCTTCGACGTACATCCGATGCGAAACGTTCAGCATCAGACACACGTCGTCGAAGGCTTGCCGGATGAGCGGCGGGCGGGATTGGCGGAAGCGATCGAAGAAGAGCACGTGGTCGCGGCGTTCGTTGAAGGTGGAAGATATCTAAAAGGTATAGAAAAACGTGAGGCGGGGCATGATGGTCGGATCGGGAGCGTCGCCGTCCACGCCGTCGAAGAAGACGGCTTCTACGTTCGGCATGAAGTGGACCTGCGGGTGCGCCGCGATGTCGACGCCGACGAGCGCCAGGCTCGAACGGGCATTGTCCGCAAAGGGCACGTAACTGATCTTGCCGGCATCCGGGTTGGGGTCGAACATCCGGTCGAAGCGAGCGAAGCCGGTCACCTGCTTCGAGAGCGGCGTCGCGCCAAAGACGGAGAGCGCGTTGAGGTTCACGCTTCCGCCGCCCGCCACGTCCCGCCGCTGGTAAGCATACTGAATGCCGAGACGCCCGGTTGTCCCTTTCACCCCCACAAACCCCTGCACGGTGACCCGGTCCGACCTGCCCGGGCGGTCGTCGTAATCGCCGTAGACTTCGAAGACCACCGACGGCGTGGGGTAAAACGTCAGGGCGAGCAATCCTTTCTTTCCCTTGTTCGTTTCCGAACTCGTGCCGTTGCCGTTGGCAAGCATCACGTTGTACCGAATCTTTTTCTCGGCGTCGAGGCTCCCTTTGGCGGCCACCCCGATGTCGCGGGAAGCCCCCATCTTCTGCAGGTCCAAAAGCGTCTTTTCCACGGAACGGTAGCCCCAGAATCTTTCGATGACGCTCCAGGTGGGGGTGCCGGAGAGGCCGAACGTCAGCTGGTGACGACCTCCTTTCCAGCGTACGTATACGTCCTTTGCGGATGGTTCGAGTTTGGCTTTGCTGGAAAAATCCCCTTTGGAGTTCATCTCGGTGCGCAGGCGCGCGGTCCACGTCTCGCTGATGGCGAAGTCGAACGTCAGATAGATGCGGCGAAACCAGAACCCGTTCTGGTTTTTCAACGCCGAGTCGTCGCTTCCGGCCACCCAGTAAGCGTCTCCGAAGACAAGACCTTTGAAGGAGGCCGACTGGCCGCGGGCCGGCTTCGAGACGGTGAGCATGAGGCAGGCGAAAAGGATGGACAGCGCGGTGCGCAACCGGCGGGATGGAAGGCTCATAAGGTAGGGGCGCTTGATGTTGTCAATGTTGCGGCCATATTACGATAGCGTTATTGAAAGAGTCGTCAGGATCGTGTTACCAAACTGTTAACACCTGGGGCGGGCCTCCGGGACGTCATGCGAGGCGTGATGCGTCTGGCTTGGGAAGGCGCGCACGGTGAGCCGCGCTGCCCGTAGGGAAATACCCGACGCCGAAAAGGTGCATCCCCCTACACGCTATGAAAGGAGCTGCCTACCGGGAATGTGGGTACGAAAGGCGTTATATTCCGGACGCGCAAACTTAACGAATTGATCATACGGGGCGTATGGATTGGGCATACGCGTCCGGCAAAACGAGACCACGCCATGGATACCCTGTTGCAAGAAGCGCAGGTCGCTATGTTGGAGGAGCTGGCCGCGAACGGTCCGACCGAGCATGAGCGCCGTCGCGCGAGGATTCTTTTGATGTACCACGCGGGGAAAACCACGCGTGAAATAGCCGAGGCGGTAGGACTCTCGACCGGTCGAGTGGCCTACTGGCGCCGGGAGTTCCTCAAGCGCGGCATGAGTATTTTCCCCTCCGTCGATGAGGCGCCCTCCGTCGATGAGACGCCCTCCGTCGATGAGGCGCCCTCCGTCGATGAGGCGCCCTCCGTCGATGAGACGCCCTCCGTGCCTGCTGCCCCGACGTCCTCTCCAGTTACCGAAGCCCCGAAAGAAATGAAGACTGCTTCCCCGAAAGCCGCAAAATCGAAAGCCGCAAAATCGAAAGCCGCGAAGCCGAAAGACGCGAAGCCGAAGGCCGCGAAGCCGAAAGCCGCGAAGCCGAAGGCCGCAAAATCGAAAGCCGCGAAGCCAAAGGCTGCCAAATCGAAGGCCGCGAAGCCGAAAGCCGCAAAATCGAAAGCCGCGAAGCCGAAGGCTGCCAAATCGAAAGCCGCCAAAGCCAAGAAGGTCGAACGTCCGAAGGCCGCTCCGTTGTCGGGGGGGGTGTTGAAAAAAGCGGAGAAGGTGGTGGTAGGCGTTGCGGGGGTGCTCGGGAAGAAGGCGATCCGGCAGCTCGACGCCCTCACTTCGCAGGAAAGCTTCCAGGAGTTCGTGGCGTACGTGCAGAAGCAACGGAAAAAGCTCATGAAACAGCTGGACACCAGGGGCCTGAAGAAAAAGCAGATCAAGTTTTTGCGCAGTCAACTCAAGGAACTGGAAGCACAGATTGCCAGAGCCGAGAAGTTGCTTCAGAAACTGGAAGATTGATCCAGTGAGCCGATCTTGCCCATCGGCGTCTGGAAAAGGGATGTTCCATGTTTGCCTCTGGACCTGAAAAATGTCTGAAAAGAAGGGGAAGTTGAAAGAGAGAGAGAAGGGCGGGAAGAAAGCGAGGAACGCAGAAGGACCGGGTCCGATGCCGGAATTGTTGCCGCCCGACATCAAATTGCCGGTCAAGAAGATTCCCCGGAAGGTATACGAGCGCGAACTGGCCAAGCTTCAGGTGGAACTGGCCAAGCTCCAACGATGGATTCGCGTGACGGGGCAAAGGGTGGTGGTCGTCTTCGAGGGACGGGACGCCGCGGGCAAGGGCGGCACGATCAAGCGCATCACCGAATGCCTGAACCCCCGCATCTGCCGGGTGGTCGCGCTGAACAAGCCTACCGAGCGGGAGCGGACGCAGTGGTATTTCCAGCGATATGTGACGCATCTCCCGGCGGCGGGCGAGATGGTGCTCTTCGATCGGAGTTGGTACAACCGGGCGGGCGTGGAATGGGTGATGGGCTTCTGTACGGAGGAGGAATATGTGGAGTTTTTGCGCTCCTGCCCGGAGTTCGAGCGGATGCTCGTGCGGTCGGGAATCATCCTCATCAAGTACTGGTTCTCCGTCAGCTCGGAAGAACAGGAACGCCGGTTCCAGGCCCGGCTCAAGGACCCCACGAAGCGGTGGAAGCTGAGCCCCATCGACCTGGAGTCGCGGCTGCGATGGGTCGAGTATTCGCAGGCGAAGGATCGCATGTTCGCTTATACCGACATCAAGCAGGCCCCCTGGTTCGTCGTCAATGCGGACAACAAAAAGCGGGCGCGCCTCAACTGTATCCATCATCTGCTGAGCCTGATTCCGTACGAGGAGATCGAGCCTGAGCCGCTCGCGCTCCCGCCGCGCCCCTCCGAGCACGGGTACGTGCGTCCCCCGCTGGATGAGCAAACATTCGTGCCCGAAGTGTACTGAGGGCGCCCTCCACGCCCGTTCTCTTTCCTCTCTTCCTGATGGAAAGTCCCAACTCGCTGGAAATCAGCGCCATCCTGATCGGCCTCGTCGGCGGGCTCGCACTGTTCCTCTATGGGATGGAGCAGATGACCGACGCGATGAAGACGGTGGCGGGAGAGGGGATGAAAAAGCTGCTCGCCCGGTTGACCACCAACCGATTCAAGGCGGTCTTCGCCGGCGCGCTCGTCACCTCTATCATCCAGTCCTCTTCGGTGACCACGGTGCTGGTGGTCGGCTTCATCTCCGCCGGGCTGATGACGCTCTCGCAGTCCATCGGCATCATTCTCGGGGCGGACATCGGGACGACGGTGACGGCGCAGATCGTGGCGTTCAAAGTGACGAAATACGCGCTCGTGCTGGTCACAATCGGCTTTCTGATGCAGTTCGTCGCGAAGAAGGAGAAGATCCGGCAATACGGCATCATGACGCTCGGGCTGGGGCTGGTCTTCTTCGGAATGGAGATGATGAGCCAGGCCACGCATCCGCTGCGCACCTACGAGCCGTTCATCGACCTGATGCGGAAAATGGACAATCCGCTCGTGGGGACGCTCATCGGGACCCTCTTCACGGGAATCATTCAGAGTTCGTCGGCGATGATGGGCGTCGTGATCGTGATGGCAAGCCAGGGATTCATCTCCCTCGAAGCCGGCATTGCGCTGGTCTTCGGTGCGAACATCGGCACGTGTGTGACGGCGCTGCTGGCCGCGATCGGGAAGCCGCGTGAGGCCGTGCGGGCCGCCTTTGCGCACATCTTCTTCAAAGTCGTCGGGGTGGTCATCTGGTTCGGGTTCATCGAACAGCTGGCGGAAATCGTGCGGTGGATCTCGCCGGCGCATCCGGAGTTGTCGGGCACGGCGCGACTGGCGGCGGAGACCCCCCGGCAAGTGGCCAACGCCCACACGCTTTTCAACGTCGCCAACACGTTCCTCTTCATCTGGTTTACCGGCCCGCTGGCGCGCCTCATGCGCAGGCTCATCCCCGAGCGCCCGCCGACCGGCCCCGGGGCCGTCCAGCCCAAATATCTCGATGATATCCTCCTGGAAACCCCCGTGCTGGCGCTCGACCGGGTGCGGATGGAGTTGCGCCGCATCGGAGAACGAGCCCTTGAGATGGTGCAAAGAGCGCTCCCCGTGGCCATTCAAGGGGAGAAGGAAGACCTCGAAAAACTGGCGGAGATGGACGATGAGGTAGACGTTCTTCACAGCGCCGTCATCCAGTATCTGGGGCGGCTCTCTCAGCAGAACCTTACGGAGTCACAGTCCCGGCTCCTGAACCACTACATCAGTGCGGCGAACAACATCGAGAACATCGGCGACCTCATCGAGACCAACATTGTGGGGGCGGGGATGGAGCGTGTGCGCAGGCAGGTGCACGTCAGTGAGGGCACCCGGCAGGTCCTGCGGGGGCTGCACGACAGGGTGACCTGGGCCGTGCAGCTCGCCCTGGAGGCGCTCGATGCCTCTGACGAACATATGGCGGAGCGCGTCATTCAGGCGAAAGGGGAGGTCAACCGCCTCGTGGAGGAGGCGGAGCGGTATCTGGCCGGGAGACTGGCCGCCGAAGGCGAAGATCGGGTGACGCTCTTCCGGATCGAATCGGAACTGATCGAATACCTCAAGCGAGTCTATTATTTTGCCAAGCGCATCGCCAAATCGGTGCAGGAGGTCGAGCGCGGCGGGGAGGACGCGTCCCACGACGACGTCGAGGAGTCTGCATTCGCCGGGAGATGAGCCTCCGGGCGCTTCGGACGTCATTTCTTCCGGAGGCTCCCTGAGGACGGGTAGATCATGACGCGGGTGTGCCCGTAGAGGCGGTACACCACGTCCGAATCATCGGTGACGCCGGAGAGGTATTTCCCCTCGATCCTCGTCCACAGGTTGCGGGTCGAGCCGTCTTCGAGTGTGAAGGCAAGGTGTTCGAGGGCGTTCGCGCGCACGTCGTCGGCGTTGAGGTCGTCGAAGAAACCGTCGGCGCGGAGCGGGATGAAACGGGAGATCCACCGCACCACGGCTACGGAGTCGGCAGGCGCGGTCTCGCCGTCGACGTGCAGCCTCCACGCGCCGTCCTCGAGCGCCACTTCATACGTCTTGTCTTCTTTCTCCACGAGCACCCGGCGCACGACGGACGGCGAGCCGAAGTCGAGGACCGACTTGTCCCGCCAGGCTTTGAGGTCGGAGGAGAGCATCGGGCGGCCCCGCGCCACGAAGACACGGGGATCGTCTTCATATCGAAGGTAGACGGACTCTGCGTCGGGCGTGAGCTTGCCGATGACGAGGTGGGTCTCGTCGCCGTCCGCGTGGACGGTCAGCGCTTTGCCGGTCGAGTCGACGCCGTACCGGGCGTAGCGCTCCGGGTTGGTGGAGACGACGGCCTCCGGCGTGAGCGCCTCGAGCGCGGAGAGGAGGCCGCGCATCGTGTTCGCCTCGGCCCGGTCGACGAGCGGGCGGGTCACGCGCCAGGCGTCTCCGTCACGCTCAACCGTGAGCGAGAGCCGGGGCGTCTCGACGTCGAGACGGGTGATGGCGTCTGCCTTGAAATGGAACTCCGGCGTGTCGATGGTCGAAGGATGACGGTCGAAAACGCCGGCGACGAAAGCGACGATCAGGAGAAACACGACGCCGCCGGTGAGCGCGAAAAGCGTATTTTTCTTCATGACATTCGGGGCATGAAATCCAACGTATAAAATGAGGAAAGGTCACGTCAGGACGATCCGGCGGTTCTTTCTCATCCGCCACCGGATCAGACCGAAAAGCAGCACGAGCAGCGGCGGCGTAAGCAGGTTCGCGTACTTGATGAATGGACGCGCCTTTTCGCTGACGAACTCCAACTGACGCGGCGCGATGGTCTTCGACCGGATGGCGAGCAGCGCATCGTCCTGCGCGAGCCAGTCCACCATGTTCAGCGCAAAGGCGACGTTGCCCGGCACTTCCTGACCCATCACGGAAGCATTGACGAGATCACCGTCGCCCGCGACGACGAGTCGGGCGGGGAGGCCGGTGCGGCTGGCGTCGAAGGCGCTCGGGAAGGAGCCGGAGAAGGCAGCGGCGAGCACGTACGGACCTCCGGTGAGCGGCGCGCGCTGCGGCATGGGCTGAATGAAAAAGAACCCCTCCTGCGTGGCGCTCCGGGGTGAGGAGAACACCAGCGGTTCGCGCCTGACGCCCTCGGGCAACGCCGCAGATGTGTCGATGGCGCTCACGTAGAAGAAGGCCATCTCCCGAAGCCGGTTGACCATCTGATGCTCGGGATTGAACCGGGTGGCGATGGGAAAGAACGGATACTCGACGGCCTGATGGATCAGAAAACCGCCGAGGTTGCGTTGCACGCTGACGCTCGAACTCTGTTGGTCCATGACGAGGTTGGGCGAGACCACCGCTCCGTACGCCTCGAGCACGGATTCGAGTCCGGTCGTCAACTCGCGGGCCTGCGCCGTCTGGAGGTTGGCGTCGACGCGGTTGAGAAGCACGCCGAGTTTGCCGCCGTTCATGAGGAAGTCGTCGATGGCGCGCAGGTGCGCTTCCGGGATCGAGTCGGTCGGGGCGACGATGAGCAGCACGTCCGGCTTCACGGCGAGCGCGCTGTCGGCGACGGCGACGGTGCGGACGTCATAGTTCCGCTGAAGGCTGTGCCAGAGTCCGGGCATGTCGCGCTCGGGAGCAGGCTCGCCGTGCCCTTCGAGGAAGCCGACGACGGGCGCGCGGTCGCGGGTCAGCTTGCGAAGCGCGCTCGTGATGTCGTATTCGAGCGTCGAGAGGTCCTGCACCACGGGGATGACCTCGGTGTTCTCTCCGTACCGGATCGACAGCCCCATGTACGCATTCTTGATCTGAAGATTGTCGTTCTCGACCACCTGGATCTGCACGGGCGGAATGCCGTAGCGCTCGGCCTCTTTGCGAAGCTCCTCGTCCGAGCCCGGATCGACGAACTCGTATTGCACCATCCGCCCGCCGTAGGCCCGATAATCGTCGAGTTTGTCACGAAGGAAGCGGAGGTTGCTGCTGTACGGGGCGGGAAGGTCCGGGGTGAAGAACGCTTTGAACGTGACCGGGTCGTCGAGATTTTCCACCAGCCGGATCGACGCATCCGAGAGGGAATACACCTGGTCGTCGGTCAGGTCGAGGCGGAAGAAGAGGGTCACGCCGATCAGGTTGACGAGCAGGAGGATCAGCCCGACCAGCACGAGAGACGTTCGGGAGGTCCAGTCGCGCTTCATGGCTTATTCGGGTCTTCTGGCGAGGTTATAGGCGGTGAGCAGCCCCGCGAACAGGGTCACGGAGAGGTAATAGAGCACGTCGCGCGAGTCGATCACGCCGCGGAGCAGGTTGCGGTAGTGGTAGTCGATGCTCAGGTATTCGAGGATGCCTGCCAGGCTTCCGGGGAGGAACTCGGTGACCTTGTCCATCATGAAGAGGGTGAAGATGATGGCGAAGCCCAGGATGAAGGCGACGATCTGGTTGCGCGTCAGGCTGGAGGCGAAGATGCCGATGGCGCCGTAGGAGAGGGCCAGGAGCATCAAGCCGAAATAGCCGCCGGCGACGGCTCCGGAGTCCGGGTCGCCGAGCACGGCGAGCGTGAGCGCATAGATGACCGTCAACCCGATGGCGCTCCACAGGAGCATCGTCACGGCCATCAGCTTGCCTAGGATGACGTGTCGGTCCCGTACGGGCATCGTCAGGAGCAGTTCGAGCGTGCCCGCTCTTCGCTCTTCGGCGAACGTGGCCATGGTCACGGCGGGGACGAAGAACATGAAAATGAGCGGCGCGAGATCGAACACCGTGCGAAGCGAAGCGACGTTCGAGAGAAAGAGCGTGTTCGAAAAAAACCAGCCCACGATGAGCAGAAAAGCGATGAGCACGACGTATGCCGTGGGGCTGTCGAAAGCGGCGTTCAACTCGCGTTTCGCCAGGGTCCACGTGGTTTTCATGGGTCGATTGGGAAAGCGGTGAAGGAAAAGCCGGTTCAGGCAGGGGCGGTTTCGGTCGTGAGGCGGCGGAAGACGTCTTCGAGGTCGATCTGCCGGCGGTGAAGTTCGGTCAGCACCCAGCCCTGATCGACGGCGAGACGGAAAAGTTCGGGCCGGAGGTCGTCCGAGGTCTCAGAGAGGAGGTCGAAGAGGACCGAGCCGTCGCCGTCGGTTTCCCGGTCGAGGATCTGGGCCCGTCCCCATCGCGCGAGGGCCTCCTCGACGGCGCCGTCGAGAACGGCGCCGTTGGCCGCCTGCACGCCGAAGCGGATGCGTTGACCGCCGACGGCGTGCGCCTGCAGTTCGGACGGGGCGCCGTCGGCCACGAGGCGTCCCCGGTTGATGATGAGCACCCGGTCGCACGACGCCTCGACTTCGGAGAGGATGTGGGTCGATAGGATGACCGTCTTTTCCTTTCCGAGCGACCGGATCAGGTCGCGGATCTCGGCGATCTGGTTCGGGTCGAGGCCGGAGGTGGGCTCGTCGAGGATGAGGATGGGGGGATCGTGGATGATCGCCTGGGCGATACCCACACGCTGCCGATAGCCCTTCGAGAGCGTCTCGATGCGTTTGGCGAGCACCTCTCCGAGGCCGCAAACCTCCGCCATGACGCCGATGCGTCGCGGAATTTCCGGTCCGGGGATGCCCCGCACATCGGCCACGAAGGCCAGGTAGTCGAAGACGGTCATCTCGCCGTAGAGGGGCGTGTGCTCGGGGAGATACCCGATGCGCCGGCGAACGGCGAGCGCGTCCCGGGTTACGTCGAGGCCGTCGACGAGGACGGAGCCTTCGGTGGGAGGGAGGTAGCAGGTGATGACCTTCATCGTGGTCGTCTTTCCCGCGCCATTGGGGCCGAGGAAGCCGAGAATCTCACCATGTGCAACATCGAAAGAGATCCCGTCCACGGCCTTTTCCGCGCCATAGCGTTTCGTCAATCCGCGCACTTCAATCATCGTCCGAGAGGGGCGTTCCGGTGGGACTGTTTGTCAAAAAACCGGGCTCCGCCGATGCGAACGCCCGGCAGGGAAGGGGCGCCGTCTCCCATAACGACGCAGCCGGTCCGATTCGTATGCGGCTCGAACCCTGCAGGGAAACAACCGGGGCTTTCATTCGAGAAAGAGCCGGTTTTGTTCCCGGATCCTTTCATCCAAAAGGAGCCCCGGTCAGCGCTCGGGCCGACCGGGGCTCCCGGTTCAGAAAGTGAGAGGCAGGGCTCAGAAATGCTTTGCGCTGAGAATTTTGTTCGCAGTGTTGGGAGGTAATCTGGAGATGCCCGTATTCGCATACTCGAGTAAGAGTGCGCGTACGTCTTTGGGGGAGGCCGCCGGGTTGGCCGAGAGGATCAGCGCCGCCGCTCCACTGACCAGCGGAGCCGCCATGGATGTGCCGGTCATCTCGACGCTGACGGTTGTCTCCGGTGAGAGGGACCGGACCGCATTGCCGTGGGCGAAGAGGTCCACGACGGCGCCGTAGTTGGAGTAGCTCTCATACGTTTTTGCGCTCACTGCACCCACCGTGATGGCTTCGGGCACGTGTGCCGGGGTCACCGTCCGGGCATCGATGGCGTCGTTGCCGGCAGCCACGACCACCACTACGCCTGCCTTCACGGCGGCCTGCACCGAAGCGTCGAGAGCGTTGAACTCGGTGACGCCAATGTCGGCCCCGAAGCTCATGTTGACGATGACGGGAACCGAGGGTTCGAGCAATTTGCGGGCGGTGATCACATCGAGCGCGGCGATCACGCCGGACATCTCGCCGGAGCCGGTGTCGTCGAGCACCTTGAAGTCATGGAGCATCGCGCCCGGAGCTGTGCCGACGAGCGCATCGGCGTCGTCGATCGCGGCGGCGATGCCGGCCACATGCGTACCATGTCCCACAACGTCGGAGGCCTCATAGCGCTCGAGGGTCGCGTATCGCTCGAGCGTGCTGGTCATGTCTATGTCATTCCCCATCGCGGTGAAATCGACACGCTCCACGACGTTCAGATCCGGGTGGTCGATGCCCGTATCGAGGATGTAAAGGTCAATGTCCACGCTCCCCTTGCCGTCGCCGGGATGGGTCGAAGAGAGTTGAGCGTCGGCAAAGGTGAGGCTGGAGACGAGTTGCTGGCTCGGGGAAAGGTCTCTGATCTTTCCGGACGCGGGTAGCTTGAGCCTGGCGTCGGGCTCTATCCATTCAATGTCGTCGTCCAGGTCGATCATCCCGAGGATGCGGCTCACCTGGTCGGGATTGACATGCATCGAGAAGCCGACGAAGTTTCTCTTGAAGGCGCGTTTGATCCGAACCCCTGGTTCGTCCAGGTACCGTTCGAGGGTTCCGGTCGCTGAAAGGAGCGAATCGTACACCCCGACGATGAACTCCGTCGCGGTGAGAAGCTCTTCATAGCGCTCGAGGGTTCCGTAGGCCGTCACGGCGCCTTTGGCAGGCGTCAGACCGGACGCCGCCGAAGCCGGGTCTAGCACGGCGGCATCGAAGAGTTGCGCGTGGCGCATTTTCTTCGGCAAGTTCGACGTGCCGGAGGTAGCATATTCTTCTCGCAGTTCGGTCCGTGTGTCCTCCCCCGTGAAGTTGTCCGTACAGCCCGTCAGAGTGGTCATAAAAACAATGGCCGAGAACAGAACGGAAGTGATGGTCTGATGCTTCATGGGGTCGTACCTGGATCCGGTAGGCGGCGATACTTAAGAGATCGGTTTTGGAAGAGTCTACCTTTCAGACCGGAATACATCCCTGAAAGAGGCGATTTCCGAAAGAGCCAAATGAGTGCGAAGGGGGTATCGGCTGAAGGAGGAGATTTTTAAGTATTGGAATTAGAAGATACTATGAAAGCGTAGGGGCAGGTAAACCCCGAAACCGAAAAAACCCGACTCGCCGGTAGGGCGAGCCGGGTTGTTGCCTCAACGCGTAGGAGCAGGATCAGGGGATGAGGCAATTTTTTTGGGGCCATTACTGGGCAAAGCGTGCGATCAGTCCTGTGGTTCCCGGTCTTTCCTCTATGGCCGTAGGGATCATTCTTGGGGCTCCACGGGGCCGACCCAGACACTCTTGTCCGTCGTCCCGCTCGGCTCACCCACGACGAAATCCCGGGCCGCGTCGAGGAGGGCGGTGCGCACCTCGAGCGGGGAGGCCAGCGGATGCTGCGCCACATAGAGCGCCGCCGCTCCGGTCACGTGGGCCGCGGCCATCGAGGTGCCGGACATCGACTTCGGCCCTTCCTGGTTGATGCCCAGGGAGATCACCGCTTCGCCCGGCGCGAGAAGGTCCACCATCGAACCATAGTTTGAGAACGAGGAGAAGACTCCGTTGACGTCGTACGAGCCTACGGTGATGGCGCCTTCCACGTGGGCCGGGGTCACGTGGATGGCGTCGGCGCCATAGTTGCCGGCGGCAGCGACCACCACGATCCCGGCGTCGAGGGCGGCTTCGACCGCTTCGTCGAGGGAGGTATAGGCGCTCGTTCCGATGTTCTCCCCGATGCTCAGGTTCACCACGGCAGGCTTGCTCGGATGCGCCTGCTTCCAGGCAATGACCTCTTCCATGGCAGCCACCACCACCGAGACGTCCGTTGTGCCGTTGTCGTTGAGGACCTTCAGGTTGTGGATGCGCGCCCCCGGAGCGATGCCCACGAGGTTGTCCTGGTCGTCGATGGCCCCGATGATGCCGGCGATGTGCGTCCCGTGTCCGTCGTGGTCGGCGGGGTCGCTAAGTCCTTCCCGGATGTCTTCCGAAGCATAGAGATAGAGGTCGTCATCGGGGTCGTTTCTCAGGGCACGGGCTACTCCGGTATCGAGGATGAAGACATCCACGTTGACCACCCCGTAACCGTTGCCCGATACCGTCCATGACTCTTCCCCACCGATGGCAGCCACGCTCCACGGAATCAACTGCCCCGTTTGACCGGTGGCGGCGGCGGCTTCGGGGAGATCGACCGTAAAGTCCGGCTCGTACCAGATGATGTCCGGGTCGTTTTCGAGTTCGTTCAAAAATGCATTGTATTCACTCAATCCGAGGGAGTCCTCGACCGTAATGGCATACCCGCCGAAGACATTGATGTATTCATATCGTTCGAGCACATTGTACCGTTCGAGCGTCGTGTATCGCTCCAGAACATTGTACCGTTCGATGGTGCTCTGCTTATTGATCGAGAGAATGAGATTAAGAGAGGACTCATTGCCGAATTTGCCCGAGCCCTTCGACGAATACGCCTGGTCCATCAGATAGGGATGGCGCAATTTGCTCTGGCGCAGTGTCGATTCGGGCGTGGCTTCTTCACCGCCGGTAAACGTGTCGGAACAGCCGGCGAAGATGACCATCCCAACCAGGAGCAGGAAGAGCTTGAGCGGGGAAGCGTGCACGAGGCTTTTCATAATAAGGCTCAGATAAGATCCGGGAATAATAATGAGTTGCCGAAAATCACACGATCGAGGATCGTAAAACAGTTCCCTCGAAGCTGTCGAGAATGCGGTCTGATAGGATTTCTCAGAACGGCAATAAACGGCTCCTGGGTTATCGGCAGCCGGAGGATCGTTTTAAGGATTTGAATATGAAGAAACGATGAATGGGGTTGGAGCGTCGTTTGCGGAAAGACGGAAGCTAGCGGAGCCGGCGGGGCATCCGAGGGATCAGAGTTTTACTTCCGCGTCGCCCCGGTCCGGTGGAACCGTAGCGGCCATGCACGAAAGGATAGGGCCGCCGGTTCAATCCATACACGGAAGGGTCCAGAACGTCCGGGCGCGTATCTCTGCGCGATTTTCATGCCCCTCGCGGATCTTTCCTGAGCCTTGAATGGTCCGCCTCCATTGTGTAACATGCGGCAGTTCCCGTCCTCGTCGCTCAAGGCTCCGGGGCAATGCATCCACAGGAAAAAACTTCAAGACCCATGACCATAGCGAACCCCATGATGATGACGGCCCGGGAAATCCTTGAACGCCTGGGCCTTGCGGATAAGCCTTGCGGCTATGCCGTCAGTGGGCGGTATGAGGAAGGCTCCGGCCCGCGCATCACCACCGTCAGCCCGATCGACGGCCAACCGATCCGGGAGGTCGGGACGGCGAGTGTGGACGAAGTGAACGCCGCCATCGATGCGGCGGCGCAAGCCTTCAGGCAATGGCGCCTCGTGCCGGCGCCCGTTCGCGGGGAACTCGTGCGGCGATACGGACTCAAGCTCCGCGAGCACAAGAAGGACCTTGGCGCGCTCGTCACCCTCGAAGTCGGGAAGATCCGCGCCGAAGCCGAGGGAGAAGTGCAGGAGATGATCGACATCTGCGACTTTGCGGTGGGCCTCAGTCGTCAGCTGTACGGGCTGACGATCCAGAGTGAGCGTCCCGAACACCGGCTCGCCGAGCAGTGGCACCCGCTCGGCCCGGTCGGCGTGATCAGCGCCTTCAACTTTCCCGTGGCGGTGTGGGCCTGGAATGCGGCGCTCGCCCTCGTGTGCGGTGACCCGGTGGTGTGGAAGCCCTCGGAAAAGGCTCCGCTCTCGGCCCTCGCGTGCCATCACCTCCTCCAGGAAGTCATCGACGGCTATGATCCCGCGCCGGACGGCCTGACGGTCCTCGTCAACGGCGGGCGTCAGGTGGGGCACGCCGTGGCGGCCTCGAAAAAGCTTCCGCTCGTCTCGGCTACCGGTTCCATTCCAATGGGGCGTGTGGTGGGGCAGACCGTGGCCGCCCGTCTCGGACGCTCGCTCCTCGAACTCGGCGGCAACAACGCCATGATCGTCACGCCGAGCGCCAACCTCGACCTCGCCATCCGCGCCATCACCTTCTCCGCCGTAGGCACGACGGGGCAGCGATGCACCTCGCTCCGACGGTTGATCGTGCACCGGGACGTGAAAGACGAGCTCGTCGCTTCTCTCAAGAAAGTGTTTGCCTCGATCAAGATCGGCGACCCGCGTGAGGAGGGGGTGCTCCTTGGCCCGATGATCGACCCGAACGCGGGGGAGATGATGGAGCAGGCGCTTGCGCGCGCCCGGGAAGAGGGCGGCCGCACCTGGGGCGGCGAACGCGTCACCGAAGGTGTGCCCGAGGGCGGCGTGTACGTGCGGCCCGCCATCGTCGAGATCGCCCACGACGCCGAGGTGGTCCATACCGAGACCTTTGCGCCGATCCTGTATGTGCTCGAATACACCGACTTCGAAGAGGCCATCGCCATCAATAACGAAGTGCCTCAGGGGCTTTCGAGCGCCATCTTCACGAACAACCTCCTCGAAGCCGAACGTTTTTGCAGCCCTGTCGGAAGCGACTGCGGCATCGCCAACGTCAACATCGGCACGAGCGGCGCGGAGATCGGGGGGGCCTTCGGCGGCGAGAAGGAGACCGGCGGCGGGCGCGAGAGCGGCTCCGACGCCTGGCGAAACTACATGCGCCGCCAGACGAACACGGTCAACTACGGCGAAGCCCTTCCGCTCGCGCAGGGCATCGAATTCAACGTATGACGCGACCGGCCTTTCGCGTTCGTATCTTCCCGATATTCCTTGATCCCATCCCGCACGCGCCATGCCCATCGCTTCCTCCCTCGACCTTGAAAGCCGTCTCTCCGCTCGGGTGAAAACCGTTCCCCCGAGCGGCATCCGTCGCTTCTTCGACATCGCCGCCACGATGGAGGGCGTCATCTCGCTCGGCATCGGCGAGCCGGACTTCGTCTCTCCCCGGCCGATCATCGAAGCGGGCATCGCCGCGCTTCGGGAGGGCAAGACCGGCTACACGTCGAATGCCGGGATTCTCGAACTCCGGGAGGCCATCGCCGAGGAGATCGAGCGGCTCTACGGCGTCACGTACGATCCCGCTTCGGAGATCCTGGCGACGGTGGGCGTGAGCGAGGCGCTTCAACTGGCCATGCTTGCGCTCCTCGATCCCGGCGATGAGATCCTCATCCCGGAACCGTGCTTCGTCTCGTACGGCCCCACGGCCATCTTCGCGGGCGGCAAGGTGGTCTACGTGCCCACATACGCCGAGAACGATTTCCAGGTGACGGCCGAAGACATCGCCTCGCGCATCACGCCGAGGACGAAGGTGGTTTTCCTCTCGTATCCGAACAACCCGACCGGCGCCGTGCTGCGTCGCGAGGTGCTCGAAGCCATCGCCGAAGTGGTGGTCGAACACGACCTCCTCGTGCTCTCCGACGAGATTTACGACCGACTGGTGTATGGGGAGGCGTATGCGCACGGGCACACGTGTTTGCCGTCCATCGAGGCGCTTCGAGACCGGACGGTGCTGCTCGGCGGCTTCTCGAAGGGCTATGCGATGACGGGATGGCGCATCGGCTATGCGTGCGCGCCCGCGCCGATCTATCGCGCCATGTACAAACTGCACCAGTATATCATCATGAGCGCGCCCACGATGGCGCAATACGGCGCGCTCGCGGGGATTCGCGACTGTCAGGACGAGGTGGAGCGGATGCGGCAAGCGTATGACGAACGCCGCCGGATCATCGTCGACGGCATGCGGGCGGCCGGGCTGCCCACGTTCGAGCCGGAAGGGGCGTTCTATTGCTTCCCCGACATTCGCTCGACCGGTCTGACGTCGGAGGACTTCGCGCAGAAGCTGCTGGAGGAGGAGCGCGTGGCCGTGGTGCCGGGCGATGCCTTCGGGCCGAGCGGTGCGGGGTACGTGCGGTGCTCGTACGCCACTGCCCTCGACAAGGTCGAAGAAGCCGTCGTTCGGATCACCCGTTTCGCCCGGAAATATCAGGAACGCACCAGCGGCGGGTGAGGCGCGCCTTGGGCCGGTCGCATTTCTTTCTTAGATTCGCACGTCCCCGGACGCGTCCGGCGTCCTTTTCTCCCGTGCAACCCGTCCCGCCCATGTCGTTGTTTGTCACCTTCGCGCTCGCGGTCGTCCTTCACTTGCTCCTCGGTTGGCCGTGGACCATCCTCGCGGGAGTGGCCGCAGGCGTGTGGAAAGGCCGCGGGGGGTGGCGCGTCGGCGCGCTCGGCGTCGGGCTCGGGTGGCTGGCCTTCGTCGGGTACGATTACCTCGTCGCCGCCGACGCGGTGAATGAAATGACGCGCGTGATGGGGGCGCTCATGGGAAACCTCCCGGCCCTCGTCGTCGTTGTCCTGACGCTGGTCATCGGGCTCGTGCTCGGCGCGCTCGGGGGCGCCGTAGGCACACAGGCGGCCGCGCTCGTGAAGGGCCAATCCTGACCGTACGCCCGGCGTTCGCACCATCGAGACGATGCCACCCCGTTCCGGCATAAAATTCATAAGCGAAGACCAAAGAGCATGTCCCTTCAGAAAGATGAAATCAAAAGCCTCTTAGAGCGTGTACACGCGCTCGGAGGCTATCTTTGACGTAGAAGGTCGAAAGAAGAGAGCCGAGGAACTGGAGCAGAAACGGCTCGATCCGCAATTCTGGAACAACCCCGAGGTGGCGAAGAAAGTCGAGCAGGCGCTCTCGGTGGAGCGGTCGTGGCTCGACGAGTGGGAGAAGATCAAGCGCCGGTCCGAGGACGTGGAGACGCTCCTCGAACTCGCCGACGAGGAAGACGCCGACCTCGACCAGGAGATCGAGGGGGAAGTCAGGAAGTTGAGCAAAGCGGTGGAGGCGCTCGAACTCCGGAGCATGCTCAGCGGCCCCGACGACCACCGGAACGCGATCCTCACGATCAACTCGGGCGCGGGAGGGACCGAGAGCCAGGACTGGGCCGAAATGCTCATGCGCATGTACACCCGGTGGGGGGAGCGGAACGGGTACAAGGTGACCCTGCTCGAATACCAGCCGGGCGACGTGGCGGGCATCAAAAGCGCCACGCTCCGGTTCGAGGGAAACATGGCGTACGGCTATCTCAAGTCCGAGTCGGGTGTGCATCGCCTCGTGCGCATCTCACCTTTTGACTCGAGCGGGCGGCGGCACACCTCGTTTGCCAGCGTCTTCGTCTATCCGGAGATCGACGATACGATCCACATTGACCTTCGTCCGGATCAGCTCGAGATGCAAACCTTCCGCTCCGGCGGCAAGGGGGGGCAGAACGTCAACAAGGTCGAAACCGGCGTGCGCATGATCTGGACCGGCGAGCTCTCGAACGGAGAGAAGGCGCGCGTGGTGGCCGAATGCACGGAGGAGCGGAGCCAGCTGCAGAACCGCGAACGCGCCATGAACATGCTCAAGAGCCGCATCTATAAGCTCGAGCGTGAGATCCAGGAAGCCGCCAAAAATGCGGTGGAAGGGAAGAAGAAAAAGATCGAGTGGGGAAGTCAGATCCGGTCGTACGTCTTCCAGCCGTATACGATGGTCAACGATCATCGGACGGAGACGAAAGTCACCGACGTGCAGGCGGTCATGGACGGCGACCTCGAACCCTTCATCAAGGCCTATCTGCTCCAGGAATCCGGGGCGTCGTCGTAGTCCCGCCGGCCGAGGTATGGGTATGGAACGATTCGATTTTCTCGTGCTCGGGAGCGGCGTGGCGGGACTCTCGTACGCCCTTCGAGTGGCCCGGCACGGCACGGTCGCCATTGTGACGAAGAAGGAGTCCGCGGAGTCGAACACGAACTACGCGCAGGGCGGCATTGCGGGAGTGATGGACGATGAGGACTCGTATCAGAGTCACATCGAGGACACACTCACGGCCGGGGCGGGCCTGTGCGACCGCGAAGCCGTCGAGGTGGTGGTCCGGGAGGGACCCCGGCGGATTCGGGAACTGATGGACTTCGGGGCGCGGTTCACCCGGGAAAACGGGCACTTGCACCTCGGGCGCGAGGGCGGGCACTCGGCGCACCGCATCGTGCATGCCGCCGACGCCACGGGCCGTGAGGTCGAACGGGCGTTGCTGGCAAAGGTGCGCGCCCATCCGAACATTCACATCTTCGAGTTCCACTTCGCGCTCGAACTCATCACGGAACACCACCTCGGGCAACACGTGAGCCGCCTCCGGCCCGACATGCACTGTTTCGGCGCGTACGTCCTCGACGAAAAGGCCGATCGCGTGAAGACCTTCCTGGCCCGCTCGACCCTCCTGGCCACGGGCGGATCGGGGCAGGTGTATCTCCACACGACCAACCCTGCCATCGCCACGGGGGACGGGACGGCCATGGCGTATCGGGCCAAGGCGCGCATCGCCAACATGGAGTTCGTGCAGTTCCATCCGACCACGCTGTTTCATCCCGAAGCCGCATCGTTTCTGATCTCCGAGGCCGTGCGAGGGGAGGGCGGCTTGCTCCTCAACCGGGCGGGCGAGCGCTTCATGCCGAAGTACGACCCCCGCGCCGAACTGGCCCCCCGCGACATCGTCGCCCGCGCCATCGACGATCAACTCAAACAGACCGGCGACCCGCACGTCTGGCTCGACGTCTCGCACCGCCCCGCGGACCGTATCCGTGAACATTTCCCGACCATCTACGAGACCTGCCTCGGCCATGGCATCGACATCACCCGAGAGCCGATACCGGTCGTGCCCGCCGCGCACTACCAGTGCGGCGGGGTGCAGACCGATCTCTTCGGGCGGACCTCCCTGGCAGGCCTCTTTGCCTGCGGTGAGGTGACGTGCACGGGCCTTCACGGCGCCAACCGGCTTGCCAGCAATTCGTTGCTCGAAGCGCTCGTCTTTAGTCACCGAGCCATCGCTCCGTCCATCGCATATGCCCGTGAAGTTGCCTGGCGCGAAGACGTCCCGCCGTGGGACGCCGGCGGCACCGTGCGCCCGAATGAGTGGGTGCTCATCTCCCACAACCGCGACGAACTCCGTCGTGTCATGTGGGACTACGTCGGTATCGTGCGGTCGAATCTCCGGCTCGAACGCGCCCTCCGGCGGACGCGGATGCTCTATGAAGAAACGGAAGATTTCTACCGTCGCTCGCGCGTCTCTCCGGGGTTGTGCGAACTTCGAAACATGATCGCCGTGGCGTATCTGATCATCCGAAGCGCTCAGATGCGTCGCGAGAGCCGGGGCTTGCACTATATGCTCGATTATCCGGAACCGGTCGAAGACGAGCGCCGTCCCACGATCGTCTGAACCGAGACGCCCCGGTTCGGGGGAAACGGTCTCACAACGCTTTAAAAATCAAGGAAACAATTATAGGCCGGCCGCGTTTTCAAACCCTGCAGCAAAGGTTTGCGAAGCAGCCTCCGTTGGGTGTATATTGAGTGCTGCGAGGAAGAGAGGGGCCGGTTTGCAGCCGCCCTTTTTTAGTTGGCGTACCTCCTGAGTGGCGCCCGTTCCCAGCGGATCGGGCGTTTTTTGCAATAGGCACCAACCTGACATGACCGAGTCGGTGAAAATAGCGGCAACCCCGGAAGAGCGGGTCCGCACCCTCGTGGAAGAGGTGATCGACGAATCGATGTTCGTCGTCGAGGTCATCGTGCGGGGACGGAAGGGATCGCGCGTAGTCGAGGTGTTCCTCGACGGCGACGAGCCGCTGAGCATCGAGACGCTCGCGCGGGTGAGCCGAGAAATCGGCTTCCTGATCGAGGTCGAAGAAGTGATCGACGGGAAATATCACCTGAACGTCTCCTCGCCCGGCCTCGACCGTCCGCTCACCTTGCCGCGTCAGTATCCGAAACACGTGGGACGCACCCTGAAGGTCCGTTTCCGGGACGGCGAGAACGAACGCGTGGTCAAAGGTAAACTCCTGAAGACCGGAGAAGACGGCGTCGTGATGGCCGCCGGGAAACAGGAACTTCGGATTCCCTTTACGGACATAGTCCAGGCGAAAGTAGAATTACCCTGGTAAGACGTACATTATAACCCTTGAACATTGCCCTCGTAGTGAGGGTGACGCGAAACGAAAGGCTACGCGACATGCAAAGTACAGATTTGGTTTCTTCCTTTGCGGAAATCGCTCGTGAGAAGGGCATCGAGCGCGACATGCTTCAATTGATCATTGAAGATGTGTTTCGCGCCATGATCCGCAAAAGATACGGTTCCGACGAAGCCTTCGAAATCATTCTCAACCCCGATCACGGGGACATCCAGATTCTGCACATCCGCGAGGTGGTGGCAGACTGGGACCTCGAAGATCCGGTGACACAAATAGAACTCTCGGATGCCCGCCGCATCGACGCTGACTTCGATGTCGGGGACGAAGTGGCCGAAGAACAGAATATCAAAGATTTCGGACGCCGCGCCGTGTTGACGGCCCGGCAGACCTTCAGCCAGCGGATCCGCGACATCGAGAAAGAGAACGTATTCCAGTGGTATTCGGAGCTGATCGGCGAAGTCGTCGTCGGCGAGGTATATCAGGTGCGTCGACGCGAGGTGCTGGTCATCCATAACAAGGTGGAACTCGTCCTCCCGCGCGAGGAGCAGATCTACCGGGACCGGTACCGCAAGGGCGACATGCTCCGGGCCGTGGTCAAGGAGGTGCGCAGGGACGCGGGATCGAACCCGCAGGTCATCATCAGCCGCGCCGACCCGATGTTCATGGAGCGGCTCTTCGAGCTCGAAGTGCCGGAGATCGATGAGGGCATCGTCGAGATCAAAAAGATCGTACGCGAGCCGGGTGACCGCGCCAAAGTGGCCGTGATCAGCCATGACGAGCGCATCGACCCGGTGGGCGCATGCGTGGGCATGAAAGGGGCGCGGATTCACGCCGTCGTTCGGGAGCTCGGCAATGAGAACATCGACGTGCTTCAGTGGTCCGACGACCCGCACGAGTTGATCAAGCGGGCGCTCTCGCCCGCCAAGCCCGTTGCGGTGACGCTCAACGACGAGCTCGACCCGCCCCGCGCAAAGGTGGTGGTGCGAGCCGATGAGGTGAGCCAGGCGATCGGGCGGGGAGGGATCAACATCCGTCTTGCCTCGGCCCTGACCGGGTACGAGATCGACGTGTACCGCGAAATCCTCGACGAAGAGGAAGACGTGGAGATCGAGGAGTTTGCCGACGAGCTCGATCCGGACACGCTCAAAAAACTCCGAGACATCGGCTGTGACACGGCCAAGCAGGTTCTGGAGCTTTCTCCGGAGGAACTGATGCGCAGGGCCGGGTTAGAACCTGACGTGGCTCAGCGCGTGCTGGCCATCATCAGGGCTGAGTTTGAGGATGAGGAGGAGCAGCAGCAATTGGAAGGATGATCCGCTTCGGCGGCTCCTTGCGCACCATGTGGTGCATGTTTAACATCAAAGTTTTTGAATGGCGACGCAGACGAAAAAATTTAAGAAAGTTCGACTCTTCAAGGTATCGAAAGAGCTCAATATTGCCGTCGATACGCTGGTCGAGCATCTGAAGGCCTCCGGGTTCAAGGATGCCTTGAGCGGCAAAGGCGTCAACGCGTCTATTACGGACGAAGAGGCGTACTATGAGTTGTTGGAAGAGTTCGCTGCCGACAAGGCGACGGCTGCACGCGTGAAAGAGAAGCGTGCGCGCCGGATGGCCGAGTTGGAGAGTGAACGACAAGCCCTGGCGCAGGCGGCTGCGGAGCCGGTGCAAGAAGAAACGGAAGCGGTGGCTGCCGCGGCCGAGCCTGTGGCCGAAGCGCCGGAGCCGGTTGCCGAGGAGGCTGCCGCGGCCGAGCCTGTGGCCGAAGCGCCGGAGCCGGTGGCCGAGGAGGCTGCCGCTCCCGAGGCTGTGGCCGAAGCGCCGGAGCCTGTGGAGCCGGTTGCCGAGGAGGCTGTCGCGGCCGAGGCTGTGGCCGAAGCGCCGGAGCCTGTGGAGCCGGTTGCCGAGGAGGCTGTCGCGGCCGAGGCTGTGGCCGAAGCGCCGGAGCCGGTGGCCGAGGAGGCTGCCGTGGCCGAGCCTGTGGCCGAAGCGCCGGAGCCGGTGGAGCCGGTTGCCGAGGAGGCTGCCGCCGCCGAACCTGTGGCCGAAGCGCCGGAGCCGGTGGCCGAGACGGGAGCCGCCGTGTCCGAGGCGGGCGAACTGGTCGCCGGAACGCCCGAAGACAAACAGGCCGAGGAGGAAAATGTCATCGGCGCGGATCGGTATAAACTTGCCGGAACCAAGATTCTGGGCAAGATCGATCTGGGCGCCGTCGAAGATTCCGAGCCGAAACGCAAGCGGCGTCGCAAGCGGAAGACGACGGCCAAACCGAGCGACGGCACGGCCGGGCCCGTGCCGGCCAAACCCGCGGCCAAAGAGAAGGAAACGACACGGAAGAAGAAGTCGAGGAAGCGCGGACCCCACGTGGACGAGGCCGACGTCGAGCAGACGCTTCAGGATACGTTGCGCGAGCTCGAACAGGGCGCGAGCCGCGTGCGGCAACGCCGCCGTCGCCAGCGCCGGGACGAACGCGCTGCCGTGCGCAGGCGTCAGATGGAAGCGGAGGAGGAGACGGAAAAGGTGCTCCGCGTCACCGAGTTCATCTCGACGGGTGAACTGGCGAACCTGATGGACGTGCCGGTCAACGAAGTCATCGGCACGCTCTTCAACCTCGGCATGATCGTATCGATCAACCAGCGCCTCGATGCCGACACCATCTCCATCGTTGCCGAGGAATACGGGTATGACGTCGAGTTCATCACCGATCTCGGCATTGAAGACATTTTGATCGAAGAGGATCGGCCCGAGGACCTCGTGCCGCGCGCCCCGGTGGTCACGGTCATGGGACACGTGGACCACGGTAAGACCTCGCTGCTCGACTACATCCGGAGCGAGAACATCGTGGCCGGAGAGGCGGGAGGCATTACGCAGCACATCGGCGCGTACCACGTCGAACTGAAGAACCAGAAAGAGATCACCTTCCTCGACACGCCGGGACACGAGGCTTTCACGGCCATGCGTGCGCGCGGCGCTCAGGTGACCGACGTAGTCATCCTCGTCGTCGCGGCAGACGACTCGGTGATGCCGCAGACCGTCGAGGCCATCAACCACGCCCGTGCCGCCGAAGTGCCCATCGTCGTGGCGATCAACAAGATCGACAAGCCCAACGCCAACCCCCAGCGGGTCATGCAACAGCTTGCCGACGAAGGGGTGCTCGTCGAACAGTATGGCGGCAAGGTCCAGTGCGCCCTCGTCTCGGCGAAAACCGGCGAGGGGATTCAGGATCTCCTCGACAAGGTTTTGCTCGAAGCGGAACTGCTCGACCTCAAGGCCAACCCCAACCGGAACGCGGTCGGGACGGTGATCGAAGCCCGACTCGACAAAGGGCGCGGCAACGTGGCCACGGTGCTCGTGCAGAACGGCACGCTCCACGTCGGCGATACGTTCGTCGTCGGCATCTACAGCGGGCGCGTCCGCGCGCTCTTCGACGAGCGCGAGCGTCGGGTGGAAGAGGTGGGACCTTCGCGTCCGGGCCTCGTGCTCGGCCTCGACGGCGCGCCCGAGGTGGGCGATCAGTTCGTCGTCCTCGATGACGAACGGGAAGCCCGCGCCATTGCTCAGAAACGGCAGCAAATCTACCGGGAACAGAGCCTCCGCCAGCGCAAACACATCACCCTCGACGAGATCGGTCGCCGGCTCGCCCTCGGCGACTTCAGGGAACTCAACCTCATCGTCAAGGGCGACGTGGGCGGTTCCGTCGAAGCCCTGTCCGATGCGTTGTTGAAGCTTTCGACCGAAGAGGTGAAGGTGAACATCATCCACAGCGGTGTGGGAGCCATCACCGAGAGCGACGTCATGCTCGCTTCCGCTTCGGACGCCGTCATCCTGGGCTTCCAGGTGCGCCCGATGCCGAGTGCGCGTGCGCTCGCCGAACGGGAGGAGATCGACATCCGTCTCTACTCGATCATCTATACGGCCATCGAGGAGGTCCGCGACGCACTCGAAGGCTTGCTCTCGCCCGAGAAGTCGGAGATCGTCACGGGTGTGGCCGAAGTGCGCGAGACGTTCAAGGTCCCCAAAGCCGGGATGGTGGCCGGGTGCTATGTCTCCGAAGGCAAGATCCGACGCAGCGATCGGATCCGGCTCATCCGCGACGGCATCGTCATCTACGAGGGCAACCTCAGCTCGCTCCGGCGCTTTAAGGATGACGTGCGCGAAGTGACGAGCGGTTACGAGTGCGGCATCAGCATTGAAAACTTCAACGACATCAAGGTCGGCGATCAAATCGAAGCCTTCGAAATCGTCGAGACGAAACGGAAGCTGGAGGTTTAATCGGAAGGGTGCGGCGGGACCGCGCGCTCGTGCGCGGGGCCGCCGCGCGTCGCAAGCCGGATCATCTCATGAGCATACGAACCGAACGCGTCGCGCGTCTGATACAACGGGACATCGCCGATTTGCTCAACACCGAGTTTGCCGAGCAGGTGCAGCCCATGGCGACCGTCACCGGCGCCCGTGTGACGAAGGATCTCTCCATCGCGTACGTGTATGTCAGTTTTCTCGGCGAGACCGACGAGATGCGTCAGGCGGCCTTCCAACACCTCAAGGAGTTGACGCCGCAGATCCGGGCCGCACTGGCCCGGCGCATCCGGCATCAGGTGCGGAAGATCCCCGAGATCAAGTTCTTCCTCGACGACACGCTCGAACAGGCCCGGCACATGGAGGCGCTCCTTGCCCGCATCCGCGAGGAACGCGAACGCCGGGACCCCGATGCATGAGGCTGCCCGAGGACGGGGGGAAGATCGAGGTACGATGGCAAAGCCGGAACGCACGGAAATGGGTCTGGAACCGAAGTCTTCACGGGATGATGCGTCCGGATCGCGGTCTGTGCCCCCGTTGCCGGAGGTCTATGGCGCGCCCGATGGTCCCCCTTCGCTCGAACGCGCGGCCCTTCTGATCGACAAGCCGAAGGGCTGGAGCTCTTTCGACGTGATCCGGCGGCTCCGGCGCATCCTCGGCGTGCGTAAGATCGGACATGCCGGCACGCTCGATCCCATGGCCACCGGTCTCCTGATCTGTCTCGTCGGGCGCGCGACGAAGCTCATGGAGACGTTTATGGGCCTGCCGAAACGGTATGAAGGCACGCTCCGCCTCGGCGAGACCACGCCTTCGTACGACGCCGAGACCGAGCCGACCGTGCAACGCGCCTGGGAGCACCTCACCGACGCCGATCTGGAAGCGGCCCGGCAGCATTTCCTCGGCGCAATCACGCAGGTCCCGCCCATGTATTCCGCCGTGAAAGTGGGCGGTGAGCGGCTCTACAAGAAGGCGCGACGGGGCGAGCAGATCGTGCGTCCCCCCCGCACGGTTCACGTCTACAGCTTCGAGCTGACCGGACGAGAAGGCCCGGATGTGTCCTTCAGGATGCAATGTTCGAAGGGGACGTACGTCCGGAGCCTGGCCCATGACTTCGGGGAACGGCTCGGATGCGGCGCGCATTTGACGGCGCTCCGGCGGACGGCCATCGGCCCGTATTCCGTGGAGAACGCATGGACGCTCGATGCGTTAGAGCAAGCTTTGAAACAGCCCTGAGGCGCCCGAACCGGGGACCGACGGCGCGCAACGAGCATACGGCATGAAACGCGAATACGGATTGGAACAGGTGGTGCACGACGACCGGTCCATCGTGACCGTCGGCACTTTCGACGGCGTGCATCTCGGCCATCAGGCGATCCTGCGGTACCTCGTCCGGCGCGCGCGCGCCAACGGCGGCAACAGCGTGGTCGTCACGTTCGATCCGCACCCGCGCGAGGTGGTCCGGGGCGAGCCGGTGCCGCTGCTGACCACCATCGAGGAACGGGCGGAATTGCTCGAAGCGCTGGGCCTCGACCGGTTCATCGTCATCCCGTTCACTCCGGCCTTTGCTCGTCTGAACGCCGAAGACTTCGTCGAGCGCATCCTTGTCGGGCGGATCGGGCTCAAAGAGATCGTGATCGGCTACGACCACGGGTTCGGGCGCGGACGCGGGGGGGATGCGGCGCTCCTCGAAACGCTCGGGGAGAAGCTCGGCTTCACGGTCGATGTGATCCCGCCGCAGGTGGTCGAGGAACACGTCGTCTCCTCGACGGAGATCCGCGCCTTGCTCCTCGACGAAGGCGACGTGCGCGAGGCGGCGCGGCTGCTCGGACGCCCGTACGCCCTCGGCGGCACGGTGGTCGAGGGCGCGCGTCGGGGACGCTCCATCGGCTTCCCCACGGCAAACCTCGAAGTGGACCACCCCCGCAAGGTGATCCCGAAGGTCGGGGTCTATGCCGTGCTCGCCACCCTCGACGACGGCGTGACCACGCTCGGCGGCATGATGAACATCGGACGGCGGCCCACCTTCGAAAACACCGGCCTCCATCTCGAAGTGCATTTGCTCGATTTCGAGGGCGATCTGTACGGACGGCGGCTTCGCATAGAATTCGTTGAAAGACTGCGGGATGAGCGGAAATTCGACTCCGTGGATGCGCTCGTCGAGCAACTTTCCCGGGATCGGGAGCGTTGTATGGCAGCGGTAAAAACCTTACATTAACCAGCCTTTGCCCATTTCGGGCGGTAGCGTCCGGGCGCGTCTCAGGATCAGTCCGGATTCTTCTTTAGCATGGCATCAATCTAAAGAGGAGCACTCAACCATGATCTCGAAAGAAGAGAAACAAAAGCTCATTGAGGAGTACGGCAAAGATGGCCAGGACACCGGCGCGGCCGAGGTTCAAATCGCCATCTTCAGCCACCGGATCAAAGAATTGACCGAGCACCTCAAGAAACACCCCAAAGATCATTCGACGCGCCGAGGACTGCTCAAGATGGTCGGTAAGCGACGCCGTCTGTTGAATTACCTGGTGGATCGCGACATCGAACGGTATCGCGCCATCATCAAGAAACTCGGCATCCGAAAATAAATGGAAGGCCGATCGGACGGCATCTCTCGCGGGAGGGGTGCCGTTCTTCGTACCAGGCACGAGACGCCGGCTCCCCATGGAGTGTGCAGCGCCCCGGCCGCGAGGGGTGGAAGTCTGAAACGGAAGAGGCCGGAAGCGATGAGCTTCGCGCGCTTCGCACGTGCAAACCTTCACCCTGAACCCGCACACACGTCCACGCCGGCATAGCTTTGCGTAGGAGAAAGGAAAAACCAACCAGACGATTGGAAGGAAGGAAGATGTCCAAAACAACCATCCGCGAAATTGAGTTCGCGCCCGGAAAAACCATCACAATCGAGACGGGACGTCTCGCCAAGCAAGCGAACGGCTCCGTCGTTGCGCGCCTCGGCGACACCATGGTGCTTGCCACCGCCGTCCTCGCCGACACGCCGCGGGAAGGCCAGAGCTTTTTCCCGCTCACGGTGGATTATCGTGAGAAATTTTCTGCCGGAGGCAAGATCCCCGGCGGCTTCATCAAGCGCGAGGGTCGTCCGACCGACAAGGAAGTGTTGACCTCACGCCTCGTAGACCGCGCCTTACGGCCTCTCTTCGCCGAGGGGCTTTTCAACGAGGTGCAGGTCATCATCTACGTGCTCTCGGCCGACAGCGAAAACGACGCCGATGTGCTGGCGGGCGTCGGCGCCTCGGCGGCGCTCATGCTGGCCAATGCGCCTTTCGACGGTCCCATCGCCGAGGTGCGGGTGGGCCGCATCAACGGTGAGCTCGTCATCAACCCCACCATTCAAGAACTCGAAGAAGCCGACATCAACCTCATCGTCGCCGGGAAGGAAGACGCCATCGTGATGGTGGAAGGCGAGATGAAGGAAGTCAGCGAAGAGGAGATGGTCGAGGCGCTCGACGTGGCGCACGAAGCCATCCGCAAGCTGTGCCGGGGCCAGATCGAACTGGTGGAAGAGCATGGCGCGGCCGAGCCGTTTGAGTTTGAGCCTCTCGTAGTCCCCGACGCCCTCGTCGAGAAGGTCCGGGGCATGATCCTCGAACGTATGGAAGCGCACGTCCGCGCATCGTACGAGAAGTCGTCCTTCTACGGCGGCATCGACGAGATCAAGAAGGACACCATCGAAGCCTTGCTGGGCAAAAACGACCCCGAGACGGGCGAGAAGCAGGCCGCCGAGACCGAAGAAGGCTGGACGGCTTCGCAGATCAAACAGGCCGTCGCGAAGGTCGAGAAAGAAGTGATGCGCGAGATGATCCTCAGCGAACAGCGCCGCATCGACGGACGCCGCTTCGACGAGATCCGCCCGATCTGGACGGAGGTGGGCTACCTGCCCCGCGTGCACGGCTCGGCCATCTTCACGCGCGGCGAGACGCAGGTGCTTGCCTCGGTGACGCTCGGCACGAAGAAAGACGTGCAGCCCGTCGATCAGATCTTCGACACGACCGACCGGCGCTTCTATCTCCATTACAACTTCCCGCCGTTCTGCACGGGTGAGGCAAAATTCCTCCGGGGCGCGTCCCGCCGTGAGATTGGGCACGGCATGTTGGCCGAGCGCGCCTTGCTGCCGGTGCTCCCGAACGAGGAAGACTTTCCGTACACCATTCGCATCAACGCCGACGTGCTCGAGTCCAACGGCTCTTCTTCGATGGCGAGTGTGTGCTCCGGTTCGATGGCCCTCATGGATGCGGGCGTCCCGTTGAAGAAACCCGTTGCGGGCATCGCGATGGGACTCATCAGCGACGGTCGGCGCACCGCCGTGCTCAGCGACATCCTCGGCACCGAGGATCACCTCGGCGACATGGACTTCAAGGTCACCGGCACGCGGGACGGCATCACGGCCTGTCAGATGGACATCAAGATCAGCGGCCTCTCGCGGGAGGTGCTCCTTCAGGCGCTCGAACAGGCGCGCGCCGGACGGGATTACATCCTCGACAAGATGGCCGAAACCATCGCCGAGCCGCGCCCGGATCTCTCGCCCTATGCCCCGCGCCTGACGCAGATCACCATCGACGCGAGCTTCATCGGCGCGATCATCGGCCCCGGCGGCAAGATCATCCAGGGCATCCAGCGCGACACGAACACGAGCATCGACATCTCCGAAGAGGACGGCGTCGGCATTGTGACCGTGGCCGCCACGAACGAAGAGGACGCACGCGCCGCCCTGGAAATCATCAAGGCCATCGTGACGGTCCCCGAGCCGGGCGAGGAGTACACGGGCACCGTGCGCAAGGTCGAGTCCTTCGGCGCGATCATCGAGATCCTGCCGGGCAAGGAAGGCCTGCTCCACGTCTCGGAGCTCGACTACGGCTACGTCGACCGCGTGGAGGATTACCTGCAAGTGGGCGACAAGGTGAAGGTCCAGCTCATCGAGGTGCGCGACGACGGCAAGTTGCGCTTTAGCCGCAAGCCGTTCCTCCCCAAGCCGGAAGGCTACGACGAGTCTCGCGAGAACCGCAGCCGCGAGCGCTCCCGTGACGGCGGTCGCGGCGGACGCAGCGGCGGACATCGCGGCGGACGGGACGGCGGTCGCGGCGGACGCGGCGGCGACCGTCGATAGCGGTTCGCTCGAACCCGTCGCGCGGGTCGGGGTAAAAGGGCCGTCAGGGACTAGCGCCCGGCCGATCCGTCCCCGTCCCCCGTATGAATCTTGAAAAAACCGGCGGGGGCGCGTTCGTCTCCGCCGGTTCTTTTTATCCTTACGTTCCGGTATGATGAATCAACACGCCACGGACGCACGTGAGCGCCTGAAAAAGACGACGCTCTCGAACGGCGTCCGCGTGGTCAGCGAATCGATCCCGTCGGTGCGCTCGGTGTCGGTCGGCATCTGGGTACACACCGGCAGCCGCGACGAGGCGCCGCCGGAGAGCGGCATCAGCCACTTCATCGAACACATGGTGTTCAAGGGCACCTCGCGTCGCCGGATGCATCAGATCGCCCGGCGGATGGAGTCGGTGGGCGGCTACCTCAACGCCTTCACCGGCAAAGAATACACGTGCTACTACGCCCGTGCCCTCGACGAACACCTCGCCCGTGCGGTGGACACCGTGTGCGACCTCGTCCTCGATCCGGTCATCCCTGAGAAGGAGGTGGAGAAGGAGAAAGATGTGGTCCTCGAAGAGATGAAGATGTATGAGGACAATCCCGAAGATCTCATCTTCGACCGGTTCGAGTCGGCGCTCTACGGGGACCATGCGATGGGGCGGCCCGTCATCGGCTATCCCGAGACGGTGGCGTCCTTCTCCCGTGCGCAACTCCTCGATTTCCTCGACACTCAGTACACCCCCGACCGGATGGTCCTGGCGGTGGCGGGCAACGTCGACCATGAGCGGCTCGTGCGGCTGGCCGAGAAAGCGTTTACCCGTTCGACGCGGCGGCCCGCTCTCCGGCGTCGGTCGCCGGTCAACGGCTATGCGCCCCGTCACCTCCTCGAACAGCGGCCCACGCAGCAGGCCCACCTCGTCGTCGGCGCGCGAGCCTACGACGTGCATCACCCGCGCCGCGTGGCCCTCTCGGTGCTCAACACCATCGTCGGCGGAGGCATGTCGAGCCGGCTCAACCAGAACATCCGGGAGAAGTACGGCTATTGCTATAATATCTACTCGTTCCTTAACCTCCACTCGGACACCGGCGACTTCGGCGTCTATATGGGCACGGACCCCTCGAAGGTCGATCGGGCGAAGAAGCTGATCTTCCGAGAACTCGACAAACTGACGCAAAAGCCGGTCAGCCGTCGCATGCTCTCGCAGGCGATCAGTCAGGTGAAGGGGTCGATCATGCTCGGGCTCGAAAGCATGGGCAGCCGGATGATGCGCCTCGGAAGGCAGGAACTCCACTTCGAGCGCTTCTTCACGCTCGACGAGATCCTCGGACAGGTGGAGGCCGTCACGCAGGAGGAGGTGCTCGATGTGGCGCGGGAGCTTTTCGTCCCGGAGCGCTTCTCGAGCGTCGTCTTGATGCCCCGGCTATGAAACGGTCGCCGATCACCGGGCGGACCATTCGTTTAAAAAGGAGGAAGATCGATTGAAGAAGAAGATTCTCGTGACCGGAGGGGCGGGGTTCATCGGCTCGCACGTGGCCGATGCGTTTCGCGCGGCGGGGCATGACGTCCATGTGATGGATGACTTTTCGAGCGGCCGGGAGGAAAACGTGCCGGAAGGCGCGAAAGTGCATCGGATGGACATCCGCTCGGACGAGGCGGCGGCCGTCATGGCGCGGGAGCGCTTCGATGTGCTCTGTCACCACGCCGCGCAAATGGACGTCCGGCGCTCCGTGGCCGACCCGGCCTTCGACGCGCAGGTGAATATCCTCGGCTTCCTCAACCTCATGGAAGCCGGTCGCGAAAACGGGCTCGCAAAAGTCCTCTTTTCCTCGACGGGAGGGGCCATCTATGGCGAGCCCGACTATACGCCGCAGGATGAACTTCACCCGCTGCGTCCGCTCTCGCCCTACGGCATCACGAAGCTGTGCACTGAGAAATACCTCTTTTATTATCACGAACAGTACGGCATCGACTACGTCGCGCTCCGGTATGCGAACGTGTACGGACCCCGGCAAAACCCGCACGGTGAGGCCGGCGTCGTGGCCATCTTCACCGAGCGGATGCTGCAGGGGCGGCAGCCCTTCATCAACGGCGACGGCCTGCAGACGCGCGACTACGTGTACGTCGGCGACGTCGTGCGAGCCAACCTGGCCGCGCTCGACTACGACGCCTCCGGCATCATTAACGTCGGGACGGGGATCGAAACGAACGTCGTCGAGCTTTTCCGGGCGATCCGCGGCCTGATCGACCCGGAGATTCCCGAGGAGCACGCGCCGGGCAAGCCGGGGGAACAGCGCCGCAGCGTGCTCGGCTACGACCTCGCGCAGCGCGTCCTCGGATGGTCGCCCACGGTCAGCCTGGAGGAAGGGCTCCGACGGACCGTCGCGTGGTTCCGCGCCCGCGCCGGCGCATAAGGCCTCCATCCACCCCCTTTGCTCGACCACGCCCCCGGCAGATGTATCGCGTCCACCTTCAACAGTTCGAGGGTCCGCTGGACCTGCTCTTGTTCTTCATCCGAAGGGATGAGCTGGACGTGTACGACATCCCCATCGCTCAGATCACCGATGAGTTTCTGGCGTACGTGCGCGTGCTCGAGCAGATCGACCTCGACGGCGTCGGCGATTTTTTGTACATGGCGGCGCTTCTGATCCATATCAAGGCGCGGATGCTCTTGCCCTCGCAGGAGGTGGATGAGGAAGGGGAGCCCATCGATCCGCGCCGGGAACTCGTCGAGCGCCTGTTGGAGTATGTCCGGTTCAAGGAGGCCTCACAGGCACTCACGACACGCTTCGAGGATCGCCTCGACCGCTTCACAAGGGGGCATGCCTCGTCCGAGCATCCCGACGAGGCTCCGGAGCCTGACGCACGGTTCGAGCACTCGGTCTTCGACCTGATCTCGGCGCTTCGCCGTGTGCTCACGGAGGCGTCGGAGGAGCCGGTGCACACCGTGGCGCCGGAGGAATATACGGTGGAGGAACAGTCCGAATACGTGCTCGGCCGTCTTCTGGTCGGGGCGCGGCAATCGTTCGTCGGGCTGGTGCGCGGACGGACGAAGCCGTTCATCATCGCGACGTTCCTCGCCGTGCTCGAACTGGCGCGTCAGGGGGAAGTGGCCCTCTACGTCGTCGCCTCGGAAGATTTTTACGTGGAACGCACCCTGCCGGAATCCTCTGGCGACGGCGTTCCGGGTCAGGACCTCGCCGTATGAACGGGAAGCATTGATGGAAACGAACGTCACCCCTGCAACGGAAGCCGAGAACGGGCCGGCGTCGCGCGCGCTCGAACGCGTCGCCGAGGCGCTCATCTTTGCCGCCGACGAGCCTGTGACGGCCCGCCGCATCGCCGACGTTTTCGGCGAGGTGAGCGGGGAGCCGCCGCCGTCGGAGGCGGAGGTGGAGGACGCCGTGGCGCGCCTCAACGAGGCGTATGAGGCCGCCGAGCGGGCGTTTCGCATCCACGCATGGGGGGGAGGCTTCCGCATGGCGACGGTCCCCTCGGTGGCGCCGTACGTGAAAGCGCTCTTCCACGAAGCCCGCAAGCGCAAGCTCTCGCGTTCGCTCATGGAGACGCTGGCCGTCATCGCCTATCGGCAGCCGGCCACCAAGCCCGAGGTCGACCATGTGCGCGGCGTCGATTCGGACTATGGGCTCCGCCGCCTTCTCGAACTCGGCCTCATCGATGTCATCGGGCGAAGCGACTCCGTCGGACGGCCGTTGCTCTACGGCACCACGAGACGTTTCCTCGAACAGTTCGGCCTCCACACCCTCGGTGATCTGCCGAACCTCCGCGAGGTTGAGGAGTTATTGAACGACCCCGCTTTTAACCGCGAACGGGCGCGCCTGCTCATGGAGAGGGGACTCACCTCGGGCGGCGCTCCCGGCGCGACGGCGGACACGCCGGCGGAAGCCTCGGACGATTGAGCCGGGGTTTCTTCATATATACCCATTCGACCGATTGCATCATGGCCCCCCACCGGAAAAGCCGGAGAAAGCACCCGCGCCGCACCTCCGGGCCGTCCTCCTCCGCGCCGGAGAAGGGCGCTGCGCCGCCGCCGCTGCCTCCCGAAGGAATGCGTCTGAACCGGTACATCTCGCAGGCGGGCGTATGCGCGCGCCGAAAAGCCGACGAACTCATCAAGGCGGGCCGCGTGAAGATCAACGGCGAGGTGATCACGGAAATGGGACGACGCGTCTCCGAAGGCGACGTGGTTGAGGTCGGCGGCGAGCGCATCACGCCGCAGCCGTATCTCTATGTGCTCATGAACAAGCCGAAGGACACGATCACGACGACCGACGACGAGCGGGATCGAACCACGGTGATGGATCTGCTCGACCTCCCGGAAGAGGAGAAGGCCGGACTCTTTCCCGTCGGTCGCCTCGACCGGAACACGACCGGGGCGCTCGTGCTCACGAACGACGGCGAACTCGCGCACCGGCTCATGCATCCGAGCTATGAAATCGTGAAGCGGTACCGGGTGCGGACGGAAGACCCGGTGAAGCCGGACGAACTGGACCGGCTCCGCGAAGGCATCCCCCTCGAAGACGGTGTCGCACGGGCCGATCAGGCCGTGTACGTCTCGGCGAACGAGCGCCGGGAGATCGGCATCGAGCTCCATGAAGGGCGCAACCGGCAGGTCCGCCGCATGCTCGAAGCGCTCGGGCACCGGGTCGTCAGCCTCGAACGGGTCCATTACGCGGGGTTGACCACCGCAGGCATCCGGCGGGGCAAATGGCGCCGGCTCGATACGAGAGAGATCCGCCGCCTCCGACGGCTGGTGAAACTCAAAGGGTAGCGCCGTCTCTCGCGGATGCGCTCCCCGTCCCCCCACAAAATAAACGAAACGCGCAAACCCGGACATTACGATGCAAACGCCGACCGAGTATCTGGAACCTGGGACCGTCACGGACAAGCTTCGGGGCGAGGGGCTCACGTACGACGACGTGTTGCTGGTGCCGGCGCGGTCCTCGATCATGCCGCGCGAGGTATCGACGCGGACCCTGTTGACGCGCCACATCCACCTGAACGCTCCACTCATTTCCGCCGCGATGGACACCGTCACGGAGGCGCGTATGGCGATCGCGATGGCGCGTGAGGGCGGCGTCGGGGTCTTGCACAAGAACATGACCATCGAGCAACAGGCGGCCGAGGTCAAGCGCGTCAAGCGCAGTGAGAGCGGCATGATCCTCGACCCGATCACCCTCACCTCCGAGGATACCGTACAGGACGCGCGGGCGCTCATGGCGCGGTATTCGATCGGCGGCATCCCCATCGTCGACGGCGAGCGGCGGCTCGTGGGCATCGTCACCAACCGCGATCTTCGTTTCCAGACCGACGGTCGGGCGCGGCTCCGCGACATCATGACGAAGGATCGCCTCGTGACGGCCCCGATCGGAACCACCCTCGAAGAGGCCGAGGCGCTGCTTCAGGAACACAAGATCGAGAAACTGCCCGTCGTGGATGAAGAGGGCCATCTCCGGGGATTGATCACGTTCAAGGACATCCAGAAAAAGAAACAGTTTCCCCTGGCGTGCAAAGACGAGCACGGGCGCTTGCGCGTGGGCGCAGCCGTCGGGGTCACTGCCGACGTCCTCGACCGCGTCGAGGCGCTCGTGGCGGCAGGCGTCGACTTCGTCGTCATCGATACGGCGCACGGCCACTCGGAAGGCGTCCTCCGGACCGTCGAGCGCGTGCGCAGCCATTTCCCCACGCTCGACATCATTGCGGGCAACGTGGCGACGGCGGAAGGGACGGAAGACCTGATCGCCGCCGGAGTGGACGCCGTGAAGGTTGGCATCGGTCCCGGCTCGATCTGCACGACGCGCGTGGTGGCGGGCGTCGGGGTGCCGCAGCTCACCGCCGTTATGGAGTGCGCCCGCGCCGCCCGCGCCCACGGCGTGCCCATCATCGCCGACGGCGGCATCAAACACACCGGCGACATCCCGAAGGCCCTCGCGGCCGGCGCAAGCAGCGTGATGATCGGCGGGCTCTTTGCGCGGGTGGAGGAGAGCCCGGGTGAGACGATCCTCTACGAAGGGCGAAAATACAAGAGCTATCGCGGCATGGGCTCGCTCGGCGCGATGCAGGCCGGGAGCAAGGATCGCTACTTCCAGGACGTGGAGGACGACATCAAAAAGCTGGTGCCGGAGGGCATCGAGGGGCGCGTGCCTTATGGCGGCACCCTCCACGAGGTCGTCTATCAAATGCTCGGCGGGCTCCGCGCGGCCATGGGCTACTGCGGATGCGGCTCCATCGACGACCTTTTTGTGAAAGCCCAGTTCGTCCGCGTCACACACTCGGGCGTCCGCGAGAGCCATCCCCACAATGTGCACATCACCAAGGAGTCGCCGAATTACAGTTCGAAGCCCTGGGATTGACGCTCATGCGTGGATCCATTCGCACAGCCGCTCGATGGCTTCGACCACGGGCGCGGCATACGTCTCGACGAACGATGCGTCGAGGGGATCTTCGAGGGCTGCGGCAGCTTCGAGCGCTTGCTCGCCATCAAAGTTGACGTATGCCAGGCGCGCGGTGAGCGTCTCCGGCGCGCACCCGAAAGAGACGCCGGGAAGCATGGCCACGTTGGTCTCTTCGAGGAGACGCTCGCAAAAATCGATGCTCGTCTCGATCCCCCGCGCGCGCAGCTTCTCGCGCAAGGGAGAGAAATCCGGGAAGAGGTAAAAGGCGCCCTGCGGGAGATCCACCGACACATCGGCTTCCCGAAGCCGCCCGGCGATGTGCCGGCCAATCGCTTTGAGGATGCGCCGGGAGTGACGGCGGTAGGCGTCGATCTCCGGCCCGCCTTCGAAGGCGCGTATGGCGGCGAACTGGATCGGCGCGCTCGTGGAGGTGTACGTCTCGCTCGCCGCCGCCGACATGGCGTCGAGGAGCCAGCGGAGTGAGCGGGGAAACGCAAACGTGCCGAGCCGCCACCCGCCCGCCCCGCACCATTTACTCAGTCCCGCACTGACGATGACGCCCTCGGGATAGAACCGGGCGATGGAAAGGTGTTCACCCTCGTGGTGAAGCTCCCCGTAGATTTCGTCGGAAAGGAGGATCATGCGGTATTTCCGGGCGACTTCGGCCAGCGCCCGGAGTTGGTCTTCCGTGAAGGTCTGACCGGTGGGGTTCGACGGATAGTTGAGGATGATCAGGCGCGGGTGGTCGGGGTCTTCTTCGCCGAGGCGTTCGAGTTGCTCCGGGGTGAGCCGCCAGCCGTCCTCGGCGCGCGTGGGCAGCCAGCGTACGTGACGCCCGGCGATCCTGGCCTGTGGGGCGTACGAGACCCAGCTCGGCGTGGGGATGACGAGGTTGCCGTAATAGACGAGCTGGAGCAGGAACATGAGCTCCTTCGAACCGGGGCCGATCAGGATGTCATCGGCCTTCCAGGGCAATCCGTCGGCGCGATGGTGGTAGGTCGCCACGGCTTCGCGCAGGGCGGGAAGACCTCGGACGGGAAGATAGTCCTTCTGAGGCGCGTGCTCGCGCAGGGCTTCCACCACGGGTTCCGGCACCGGGAACGGCGATTGTCCGAGACCGAGTTTGTACACATGGCGGCCCTGGCGGCGGAGGGCTTCGCTGTGTTCGTTGATGGCGAGCGTGGCCGAGAGCGGCAACCCCCGCACGTTCAGGTTCAGATGCACCGCCGGCCCGGGTTTCGAGGCGCTCATGGTCAGAAACGGATCAATAGCCGCGAGGACGCCGGGTCGAACGATCCGGCGTCCTCGCGTGGGTGTATAGGGTTCGTTGCATGGAAGAAGGGCCGAAGTTCAGGCTCCGACCGCGACCCGATCCCGTCAGAGCTTCAGCCCCAGCCTGGCGTAATAGAACCCGCCGTTCATGCCGAACTGCGTCACGCGGCGGCTGTAGGGGAACCGCCCGTTGCTGTAGTTCGCACACTGCACGTCGTTCGGTCCCGGCCCGGCCTGGTTGTTGCAATGCTTGTCCGGGAAGGTATTGAACACGTTGTTGGCGCCGACGGTCAACGTGGCGCCCGGCATGAAGTGGTACGACGCGCTCAGGTCGAAGAGCGTTTTCGCACCGAACGTCTCGTCGTTGGCGGGGTTCGTGGGCAGATACTTGATCTCGCCGTAGAAGTTCGCCCGCGCAACGAAGCTGAAACGACGCTCCGAATAGGCCACCGAGACGTTGCCCTTCTCGCGGGGGAGGGCCGTCTCCAGCCGGTTCCTTTCCTCCCGGTTGAAGATCGTCTCCCGTACGCCTTCAAGGTCGCCGCCCGCGAAGATGTTCGCCATCCGCTGCGGGATGTTCGTGTCCTGCACCTCCGTTTTCGTCAGGTTCGCCGAGCCGGTGAACGTGACCTTGCCCCGGCTCAGGTTCGTCGTGTAGGCGACGACGACGTCGAGCCCGCGCGTCTGGGTGTCCACCGCGTTGAGGAAAAACTGCGCCTGGCTGACACCGAGCTTCTCGAAGGGCGAGAGGATGTTCGCCACGATGGGGTTCGACGAAGTGAACCGGCTCGAAAGCACGATGCGGTCGTTGATGGTGATGTTGTAGAAGTCGGCGGTGACGGAGAGGTTCGGCGTCGGGCGGGCGGTGAAGCCGGCGCTGACGTTCACGGACGTCTCTTCCTTCAGCCTGGGCACGCCGAAGGCCTTTGTCACCGGGTCGAGGTTGTTCGCGCTCAGGACGCGGGCCGGCACGAGCTGGTTGTTCTCATCGAGGACGAACTGGATGCTGACGTTGTTGAACCAGATCTGATGGAGCGACGGCGCGCGAAAACCCGTCGAGACCGCGCCGCGAAGGGCGAACTTGTCGGTGATTTTATACCGGGCGGCCAGCTTGCCGTTGAGGGTTTCTCCGAAGTCGCTGAACGTCTCGAAACGACCGGCCAGGTCTACCAGGAGTTGCTTGGAAACGTCGGCTTCGAGGTCGGCATAGACGCTGAAGCTGTACCGGTAGCGATCCACCTCGTTCGAGGGCTGAAAGCCGGGGAAGACCTGCGAGCCCGGGTTTTTCGGCGCGCCCGTGGACGTCGTGTCGAAGTCGATGCCGGGACGGTCGCCGCCGTTGCCGAGGGAGTAGGACTCGAACTGTCCGGCGTCGATCCGGTAGTTCTCGAGTCGGAACTCCGAGCCGAGCGCCAGCGAAAGCGCGTCGAGAGCGCCGTTGGTGTCGATGCTCCGGAGCAGGTCGAGGTTGCCCGTCGTCTGGTTGAAGTTCAGCCTGCCCGCGTCGAACGAGGTGGGGCTGGACTCGCCGATGGAGGCGTTGATCGAGTTTTCAATGTTGAACTGGAAGAAGTTGCCCCCCGTCGTGACGCTCAGGTCGGCGAGCCAGTCGTGGATGTCTCCCTTGAGGCCGGCGGTGATCGAACGGTCGCCGATCTCGGTATGAATCTCCGGGAGGAAGCCGTTCGGGTAGACATTCAGGTTGACGCGCGCCTCCGAGTTCGGCAGCCGATAGAAGCCGGTCGCCTCGCCCTTCCGGTGAGAGATGCCGCCGAAGGCATAAAACTCGGCGTTGCCCTTGAGCGGAACGGCCATATTGAAGAACGCCGATCCCATGTTGGCATAGCCTTGCCCCGTCTTCATAGAGAAGTCGCGGCGGGTGAGCCCGCGTCGCCGGAGTTCGGCGTCGGTGGCTTCTCGACCCGAGATGCCGGGGAAGATGTCGCCGAGCCAGGGGTCGGAGCGGTCCGTGCGGTTGCGGTCGAGGAAGTAGCCGTTGACGTTGAAGAAGCCGTTCTCGCCGATCTTGAATCCGTAGTCCGCCGAGATCTGGAACTGCTCGCCGTCGCCTTCGCCGGTGACGCCGCCGCCTACGTCGACGAGGAGGTTGTCCGTTTGTTCTTTGAGCACGATGTTGATCGCGCCGGCGATGGCGTCGGAGCCGTACTGGGCGGAGGCGCCGTCGCGGAGCACCTCGATGCGCTCGATGGCCGAAGAGGGGATGGCGTTGAGGTCCACGCCCACGGTTCCGCGCCCGAACGTGCCGTTGACGTGAACGAGCGAGCTCGGATGGCGGCGCTTGCCGTTGACGAGCACGAGCACCTGGTCCGGTCCGAGGCCTCGGAGGCTGGCCGGGTTGATGTGGTCGGTGCCGTCGGAGATGGTCTGATGCGAGGCGTTGAACGAAGGCGCAATGACGCTGAGGGCCTGGTTCAACTCCGTGACGCCCTGCTGTTCGAGCGCCTCGGCGGGGATGACGTCCACCGGCACCGGCGTGTCGACGGCGGTGCGGTTCGTGCGCGAACCGAGCACGACGACGTCCTCACCGAAGGCGGCAATGCTCTCCTGAAGCACGAAGTCGACCGTCACCGTCTGACCGGCCGCCACGGTGACGTCCTTCGTCTCCGTCGAGAACCCGATGAAGCTGGCCCGTATGCGGTACGTGCCGGGGGCAAGCTCCAGACGATACCGCCCGTCTGCGTCGGTCGTTGAGCCGATGAGCGTGTTGACGATCCCCACGTTCGCGCCGGGGAGAGGCGCGGCGTCTCTCGTCATGACGACGCCGGTGACGACGCCCGTGGACTGGGCGTGTGCGCTGATGAAGGAACCCCCGGAAAGAATAACTGCGACGAGGGCGGGGACGAAGCTTTTGGTCAGGATTCGTATCGAATAGGAACGCATCGTATGACTCGGGAAGGTGAACGAAGGTGGGTCTGCCGGATCGATGGGGATGCTCCGTGCTTCCGGATCCGTACTCTTTTCGGAAAAGCAGGTGATTCCGTCATGCAGGTGAAGAGCATGTTTTTTCCAAAAAAAAGCCTTCCTCACATTAATGCAAGTGCCGGGGATTATTCGTTGTGCAAAAAAGGACAAGGTAGAAAATAATATTATTACCCGATAAAGGAAAAATATAACAAGTCAACATTAATAAAAATAACAAAATAGATGTGTTAAAAAATTAGTTCATTCGTGCGGGGGGCGACCTCCCGTTATTTTTTTAAAGAGTGCAGATACCTTTCGAAAAAAATTCTCCCCGACTCCGATCGAGGATTCGGTCCGGGAGCGCAGCCCTGAATCACAAGCGCGGCCCTGGATGACAATCGCTGCACTGCACTTGTCGAAGTGACCCCCGGTATCCGCCTGTCATGCATTCACCCGTCTGAAAACCCGGGATGAGTTTTCGGCTGTCGATCATCCTCGCTCATCGCTTGAGTACCGGTAGAGGTGGGCCAGACGTTCCGGGTCGGAGCCGCGCATGAAATGGAGCCAGAGGTAGAGGTTGCGCATCTGTTGGCGGAGCGGGCCGTTGCGCTCGAAGCGACGCGCGGCCGTGACCACGTAGCCGGGTAGAAATCGGAAGCCGCCCCGCCGGTGAAGCCGCCGGACCAGTTCGAGATCCTCAAAGATCGGGATCGGGGCAAAGCCGCCGAGGGTTTCAAAGACGCTCCGGCGGACGAAGAGTCCGCGATCTCCGAAGCACAGACTCGGACGCTGGAAACGGGTGCAAAAACTGTAGAACCGGAGCAACGGCGTCCACTTGTCGAACGCGAGACGGAACGCTCCGGCTTCGACGGAGGGGTCGGCGAGGGCGCTTCGGATGGCGTCGAGGGTGTCGGGAGGCGGGATGGTGTCGGCGTGGAGGAAGAAGAGCGCGTCCCCCGTGGCTGCCGCCGCTCCCGTATTCATCTGAGCGGCTCGGCCCGGCTCGGAGCAGAGCACGCGCGCGGTCCGCGCCGCCCTCGCCACCGTCTCGTCCACCGAGCCTCCGTCGACCACGAGGACCTCTTTCGGTCCCGAAAGCGCCGTGACGGCCGCAAGCGTTCCCTCGATCCGTGAAGCCTCGTTCAGGGCGGGGATGACGACGGAGACTTTCACTCGGAACGACGGCTAAGATGGAAGGAGCGCAGAAGGGTCCGGCGGGGAAGCCTTACCAGAACATCAACTTCATGCAGAAGACGGAACCGCCCGCCTTCAGAAATTCGGAGGTCTCGACTTCGAGGGGCGTGAAGCCCGCTTCGGAGAGCATGCGACAGGTATGTGCGTTGCCGCGCTGAATGATTACGCGCCGACCGTCCGGGCTGTGCGCGTTGCACGCGAGCCTTCGCCTCGCCTCGTCCTCAGGCGCTTCGAGGAGCCTCGGGAAGAAGTGCGCGAGCAGCCGGAGCCCGTCCGCGTCGAAAGCGCCCGGATAGATCAGCGCCGTCGTTTCGTCGAGGACGCACAGGCACGTGTCGAGGTGATAAAAGTCGGGGTCTTCGAGGCGGAGCGCGAGGACGGGGACGCCGAGCCGGGCGGTGAGGGCCTCGTAGGCTTGAGGGTCCGTCCGGAAGCCGTATCCACCCCAGAGCAGGGCCCGACCGGGATGCCAGAGCGCGTCGCCCATGCCCTCGAACGCGCGGACGTGCCCGGGGAGCGGCTGTGTGTCATAGCCGAGGTCGTGGAAAAACGTCGCAAAATGAGCAACCTCGTCCCGGCGCTGTGGGGCGTGCATACGGCTAAGCACCACGCCGCGGCGTCCGTCTGCGTCGCGGTAGGGCAGGGTCTGATTGGCGCAAAAGACCATGTCCGGCAGCCCCGGGCGCCCTTCCAGCACCTGCACGTCGAAGCCGAGCGCGAGATACGTCTCGCGGAGCGCCGTCCATTGGCGACGCGCTTCGTCCGGGTCCACCGCGCCGACGTGGCCCTCCATGTGGGGGTTGATGACGTACGCTACCTCGAAATGCTCCGGCGTGGTCATGAGCACGCGCTTCGGAGGCGGAAGCTTCGGACATTCGCCGAGGGTGAAGTCGAGAGCGGAGACGCGAGAATAGACCATCCGCGAACGGATCGAAGGAGAGGGACGAGACGCTTAACGGAAAGATAGCCGGGCGGGTGAGCTTCCGCAAACGGGTTCGCCCGAGCGCGAGCGAAGAAAAAAGGCCTCCCGCTTGCGTCCGCGAGAGGCCTCGTTCCAAAGGTCAACCCATCTCAGGTTTTCCTGTTCTTTAGCTTTTCGATCATCTCCCGATCCACGTCGGCCGTGATGCGGACGAGGCCGTCCTCGGTGTGGATCTCCACGGCGTCGAGTGCGCGGAGGGCTTCGTCGTCCACCTCGGGCGCGGCTTTGACGGCGGAGAGCAGCCCCCGGGTGAGCGAAGCGAGGTCGTCCGCCGAGACGTTTTCCTTCGGGACGAGCGTGAAGGTGCTCGTCAGGCCGTCATCGGTCAGGGTCACGGAGAGGGAAACGTCCCGGATGGTCTGCGCGACCTGCGCCATCTCATGGCCGAACCGCTCCCCCTGTTTGGACCATGCTTCGCGGCCCACGTCGCACGCCACGAACCACGCATCGCCGGTGGCGGACTGCCGGATGAGCCGCATCGTCTCGGCGTTGTCCTTCAACGCGGAGCGTTTCCCCGAGAGCCGGTCGAGCATGGCGTGCACCCGGGTCTCGCGGGAGGAAGCGACGATCATGTCGTCGTTGGCGAGGGCGAAGTACACGTGACGGTCCACGTCCCCGGCGCGATAGATCGTAACGCCCTCGTACGACGTGCGGTCGATCTCCTCGGGGAGGCGCTCGCTCACAAACGCTTCGAGGCGGTCGCGATCATAGTCGGCGTACACGACGAGGTCGAAACGGTCGCTTTCGCCGGGGTCGGCGGCGACGTATATCTCGTGGAGGTCGTTTGCGGGGTCGAAGCCGGTGGTCTCGATGAACTCACGGATGCGGGCGGCCACTTCGCCGTTCATCTCGTCGAAGGCCAGGGCTTGATCTCCGAGGACCTCGGCGCGGAGATTCCGGACGTTGACCATGCCCACGAAGCGCGCATCCGCCGGAAGCACTTCGACGGCGTTTTTCGTCTGCAGGGAAAGCGCCTCGGGGGCGCTCATGTCAGTCTCACAACCCGTCAGCGCGATCGCGAGGATCAGGACCGGGAAGAGGGGGAAAAGAGCGCTCTTTTGCATGCGTGGACACGGGATCGTGACGAGGGACGGCGAACAGGCTCAGAAGTCCCGATGGTTGAACCACAGGGCGGCGCCGAGATACACGACTGCGCCGAAGAGCATCGAGGACCAGAGCGGATGCCACGAGGCTACGGGCTCGGAACCGGCTAGTTTCGCCACGATCCCCGTGACCTCGATGAAGTTCGGCAGGAGGTGATAGCTCGCCTCATAGACCTGCCGCCACGGCGGATTGATCTGCGTGAGAAGCGTGTCGCGGGCGGTGAAGATCGCCGAGACGAAGATCAGCCCGTATGCGGTGATGAGCGAAAGCGCGGTGCTCTGGGTGACCACGCCGAGCAGGACCATCACGCCGTACATGACGCCGAACATCACGACGATGATCGGGATGGCCCGGAGGAAGCTCACGTTCCACACACCGGATTTGAGCGACATCACGAGCCACACCGCGCCGATGAGGTACGTGGCGAGCACGGCGGCCGTCAGCCAGACGCCGAGGAGGTGTCCGGTGAAGATGCGCGTGCGGCTGATGGGCTTCGAAAGCAGGAGGTCGATGCGCCCGCGTTCGAGCAGCCCGGCGATGAGCGGGGCCGTGGCGAAAAGGCCCAGGAGCGTGCCGAGGAGGTACGCCGCCCCGCCCACGAAGGTCTGAACCCCGATGACGAAGCCCTCGAGGGTGACGATCGAGCGGACGACCTCGCCGGTGGCCGGATCGCGCGCCGCTTCGGTGGGGGTGGCCTCTTTACCGAAGATGCGGATGCCGGCGAGCGTGCCCTCCACCACGTCGAGATTGAGCGCGAACATGAGCATGAGCCACGCCAGGGTGCTTACGAGAAAGAGACCGAGGGTGATTTTCTTGGCCCACAGTTCCCGAAACGTCAGGAGAAGAATGCCGGTCGTTTGCATACGCGGAAGCGGAAAGAGGAGGGCGGAGCGAAGGCCTCAGCCGTCGGACTCGATGACGTCGATGAAGTACTCTTCGAGCGAGCGACGGACCGGGGTGATGGCTTCGATCTCGACGCCCGCCCCGCGAAGGGCATCGATGATCTCATTGAGATGCGCCCGGTCGTGCGCGGAGAGCCGGTAGCGGTGCAGCGAACCGTCGGCGGTGTCATCGGTGCGGCTGAGGAGCCCGCCAAGGGCCCGGATCACCGCGTCGGGGACGGGGCCGGCCGTGAGTTCATACACCCGTTCGACCGCCGTCAACTCGGCCACCGTGCCTTCCCGCACGAGATGCCCTTTGTTCAAGATGGCGACCCTCGTGCAAACCTGTTCGACCTCGGAAAGAAGGTGGGAGTTCAGAAAGATCGTCGTGCCCGCGTCGCGAAGCCGCACGATGAGGTCGCGGATCTCGCGTCGACCGATAGGGTCCACGCCGTCGGTCGGCTCGTCGAGCACGAGGAGGTCGGGGGCGTTCAGGAGGGCCTGTGCGAGGCCGAGACGCTGCATCATCCCCTTTGAGAATTTCCGGATCTTCGTGTACCGCCACGGGGTCATGCGGACGAGGTCGAGGAGTTCGGGGATCCGTTGTTTGCGAAGCGCAGCCGGAACGTTGGCGAGCCGGGCATAAAGTTCGAGGGCTTCGTCGGCGGTGAGGAAGTCGGGGAAGCGATGGCTCTCGGGCAGGAAACCGACGCGGGCGCGCGCCTTCGGGGTACGCACCGAGACGCCGAAGAGCGTGGCAGCCCCCGCCGTGGGCCGCGCGATGCCGAGAAGCATCTTGACGAGCGTCGTCTTCCCGGCGCCGTTGGGGCCGAGGAGGCCGAAAATCTCTCCCGCGTGAACTTCGAGGGTGCAATCGACGAGCGCTCGCACGCGCTTTCGCCCGAAGGGGCTCGCATACGTCTTCGTCAGGCCTTGTGCGTGGATCGCCGGGGTCTCGGGCATGGTCAGGTCGGGAGCAGATGGTGGGGCCGGGGCTACGTCGGCCTTCGGCGCGCGGTTGCGTTCGGGCGGGAACGAGCGTCAATCCACCGGCGGCTCCGGCTCCGGCGCATCCGGGAGGGTCGGGGTGCGCGGCGGGAGCACGTTCTCCGTGCGCATGTACACCGTCCGGCGCGGGAAAGGGATCTCGATGCCCGCTTCGTCAAAGGCGCGTTTGAGGGCGAGGCGGAGGTCGCGTTCGGCCTGCCACTGTTCTCCCGGCGTCACGCGCGCGACGACGCGGAGGTTCACCGACGAGTCGCCGAAGCTCGTGATGGCCTGCACGGTGGGACGGTCGTCGCGCAGGATCGCCCGGCGTTCGGCGGCCCACGTCTCGGCCACCCGTTCGACCATCGGGAGGATGGCGTCCAGATCCTGTTCGTACGCCACCCCCACGTCCACGATCACGCGGGCATAGTCGATGCTCCGGTTGCCGAAGATGCGCAGTTCCCCGGCGGGCACCATGAGGAGTTCGCCGTCGAACTTTCGCACTTTGATCATCCGCACGCCGATGTGCTCGACCGTTCCGGCTTCCTCGCCGATCTTCACGTAATCGCCCACGTGGATCGTGTCGTCGAAGAGGAGGAAGATGCCGCCGATCACGTCTTTGACGAGCGTCTGCGCGCCGAAGCCGATGGCGAGCCCCGCGATCCCTGCCGTGGCGATGAGCGCGCCTACGTCCACGTTGAGTTCGCTCAGGATCATGATGGCGGCGATGGGCCAGAGCACGTATCGAGCCGACGAGTTGATCAGGTTGCCGATGGTGAAGGCCCGTTGCCGGCGCGGGTGTATGACCGGCAGGCGCTCGAAACGCCCCATCCATCCCGCCGTCATTCGCTCGATGAGGCGGATGGTGAACCACGTCAGAAAGAGGATCAGGAGAATGCTCAGCCCGCGCGCGAGGACGTCGAGCCAGAGTCCGGAATCAAAAAGGCCGGCCTCCATCTCGCGGAGGAGGGTCGGAACGCGAGCCTCCCCGACGAGCGAGGTGAGGGCCGGCTCGGCGTCACCGGACGTTCCGCCGGTGGTGTCGGGCATGACCTGCACTTCCTGCAGCAACCGTTGCCCGGCCCCAAGAACCTGCGTCATAGGGGCAGAAAAGTTCATGTGGATCACCTCGTGTCGGGTCAGACGTCGGTGAGAGCGGCAATGCCGGGAAGGGTTTTTCCTTCGAGGAACTCGAGCATTGCGCCGCCGCCCGTCGATACGTGGCTGACGGCTTTTTCATAGCCCGACTGGTTGATGGCCGCCACCGAGTCGCCGCCGCCGACGATGGTGAGCGCGCCATGCTTCGTCGCTTCGGCGAGGGCTTCGGCGACGGCGAACGTGCCGCGCGCATAGTTCGGCATCTCGAAGACGCCCATCGGCCCGTTCCACACGATGGTCCTGGATTTGAGGAGGATGCTCCGGTACGTCTCCACGGTGGCCGGTCCGATGTCGAGCCCCATCTCTCCGTCGGGGATGTCGCCGGTGACGACGTGGTGGGGGGCGTCGTTGTCGAAGGCCGTCGCCGCCACGTGATCGAACGGGAGCTTGATCTTGCCGCCGGCCTTCTCGAAGAGCGCGCGGGCTACGTCGAGCTTGTCTTCCTCCACGCGGGAAGCGCCCACGTGGCGCCCGAGCGCCTTGAGAAACGTATAACTCATGGCTCCGCCGACAAGGAGATGCGCGACGCGGTCGAGCAGGTTCTCGATGACTCCGATCTTGTCGGACACCTTCGCGCCCCCGAGCACGGCCGTAAAGGGTGGGTCGGGGCTCTCGAGCACGCGGCTGAGGTATTCGACCTCGCGCTGAAGGAGGTAGCCCATCGCCGCCTGCCGGACGAAGTGGGTGATGCCCTCCGTGGAAGCATGTGCGCGATGGGCCGTGCCGAAGGCGTCGTTCACGTACACGTCGCCGAGTGATGCGAGCGCCCGGGCGAAGTCGGGGTCATTGGCCTTCTCGCCGGGGTTGAAACGGGTGTTTTCGAGCAACACGACGCCGCCTTCGGGCAGGCGCGCCACCGCCGCGCGCGCGCGCTCGCCCACGGTCTCCGGAACGAAGACGACCGGCCGGCCGAGGAGGCGTTCGAGGTGCTTCGCCACCGGCGCGAGGCTGAGCCTGGGGTCGGGCTTGCCCTTCGGACGGCCGAGATGGCTCATCAGGATCGCTTTCCCGCCCCGCTCGAGGACGGCCCGGATGGTCGGAAGCGCGGCGCGGATGCGGGTGTCGTCGGCCACCTCGCGGGTACCGTCTTCGTTCTCTTTGAGCGGGACGTTGAAGTCGACGCGGATAAGCACGCGCTTGCCGCGAAGGTCGAGGTCGTCGAGGGTCAGTTTGGCCATTGTGAATCGAGGGGTTGAGAAGGGTGGGGGAGGCCGGCATCCCGGACGGAGCCCACCCGGTTCCTTGATACGACGGGGTCGTTCGTGCGGTGCGCGGTGGCCTCTTTCGCGAAGCGCGCCCGCCGGAGTCCGGTGAAAGAGTACGAAAAAGGGAGAGCGATGTCCTGCGTCGCCCTCCCTTTTGGTCAAAGATGCAACCGGTCAGGCCGTCTCGGCCACCGTCATGAGTTTCTCCACCACGTCAACGGTGCGGTTGGAGTAGCCCCACTCGTTGTCATACCAGCCGACGACTTTCACCATCGTGCCGGCGGCCATCGTCGAGAGGGCGTCGAAGATGCACGAATGGGGGTTGTGGATGATGTCGGTCGAGACGATCGGGTCTTCGGTGTACTGGAGGATGCCCCGGAGCCCTTCGCCGGAAGCCGCCCGGAAGGCCGCGTTGACCTCCTCTGCGGTCACCTCGCGAGTGAGGATCGCCGTCAGATCGGTGATCGAGCCGTCGGGCACGGGCACGCGGAGCGCGAAGCCGTCGAGCTTGCCGTTGAGGTGGGGGAGCACCTTGCCGACGGCGATGGCGGCGCCGGTGGTGGTCGGGATGATGGAGACGGCGGCGGCGCGGGCGCGGCGGAGGTCCTTGTGCGGGGCATCCTGCAGACGCTGATCCGACGTGTAGGCGTGCACCGTCGTCATGAACCCACGTTCGAGGCCGAAGGCGTCGTCGAGCACCTTCACCATGGGCGCGAGGCAGTTCGTGGTGCAGCTCGCGTTCGAGATCACCTCTTCGGAGCCGGTGAGGATGTGGTCGTTGACGCCGAGCACGACGGTGGCGTCGACCTCGCCGCGGGCCGGTGCGGAGATGACGACTTTCTTTGCGCCGCCGGCCAGGTGTTGGGCCGCCGCCTCGCGTGTGCGGAAGAAGCCGGTCGATTCGATGACCACGTCCACGCCCAGCTCCCCCCAGGGAAGGTTCTTCGGGTCGCGCTCACTCAGCACCCGGAAGCGGTCGCCGTCCACGACGAGTTCGTCGCCCTCGATGGACACTTCACCGGGGTAGACGCCGTGAACGGAATCGTACTTGAACAGGTGCGCCAGCGTCCTGGCGTCCGTGATGTCGTTGACGGCTACGATGTCGAAATCCTTCGAACCACGTTCGAGGATGGCGCGGAAGACGAGACGTCCAATACGTCCAAAGCCGTTGATGCCGAGTTTGATCGCCATGTCGGGTTCTCCAAGTCTTAAAAGGTGATCGGGGGGAATGCTCGGTAGGGGATTCAAGCGCTCCCGAAGGAATGCAGGCGCAGGGATAAGATAATCGAATTTCGATACCCACGCTCGCGATGACGCGTTCCGGGAAAGTTATGAAAGTATTTGAAAAATCGTATTTCGGATGAATGAAGACTCCGGGGGAAACGAACCATCGATGGCGCGTAAAAGCGGGGCCTTCGTTTCGATAAACGAAATTTTGCGCAAGTGCGCCGCACGGGAGTCGCGCTCATTGCGGAGCCACGGGAAAAGCGATATTTTGCTTTTCTGTCCAAAAATGCACACTCCCGTGAGGGATCCTGCCGAACCTAATCCGCTTTTCGTTCCATGTCTACTCTGAATCCCACCAAGAAGATTTCCCGGCGTCAGGAGCTTCGCAAGGATACCGTCGTCACGTTTTACGCCCGCGTCTGGCAGTTCTTCGACCAGAACCGGAAGCTGGTCTACGGCATTCTCGCCGGAATTGCGGTGGTGATCGTAGCGCTCATCGGCTATGCTTTTTATCAGAATGCCCGGCAGTCGGAGGCCCTCGAGAAGATGGCCGGCGCCGTGCAGGCCTATGAGCAGGGGAATTATCGCGAAGCCCTCGACGGCACGGCGGATTTCGTCGGGCTGCTCGCCATCATTGACGATTACGGCAGCACCGACGCCGGCAATCTGGCCCGGTTCTATGCGGCGGACGCCCTTTTTCGCCTCGGTGAATACGACGAAGCGCTCAAGTATTTCAAGGAATTTGACAAGCCGGACAACATCCTCGGGGCGAGCGCCGTGGCGGGCGAGGCGGCCATTTACGAACATAAGGGGGAACACAAACGCGCCGGCGACCTCTATCGCCGCGCCGCCGAGATGGTCGACACGGACCTGATCTCTGCGCAGTACTTGCTCGACGCCGCCCGCGCATACGAGGAGGCCGGCGACTACCGCAGGGCCCGCGAGGCATACGAGGAGATCAAAGACCGCTATCCCGACGCGCCCGCCGCGCAGAAGATCGACCTGTATCTGGCCCGCCTCGAGGCGCTCGAAAAGGCCGCCTCCGAGTAGTCGTTCCCCGCGCTCCCGAAAGCCTTTCCCATCATCGAACGTTGACCCGTATGGCTGTTCCCTCGATTCTGGTCGTCGATGACGAAGGCAGCATCCGCCGGACCCTGCGGGAGATCCTCGAATACGAAGGCTTTGCCGTGGATGAGGCGGAGAACGGCAAGGAGGCCCTCGAAAAACTCACCGCCTCGCCGTACGACCTCGTCCTGCTCGACGTCAAGATGCCGGGGATGGATGGGATGGAGGTGCTCCAAACCATCTCGGAGAAGATGCCCGATCAGCCGGTGGTCATGATCTCCGGGCACGGCACCATCGAGACGGCCGTCGAGGCGACGAAGCTCGGCGCCTTCGACTTCATCGAGAAGCCGCCGGACCTCAACCGGCTCTTGCTCACGATCCGCAACGCCCTCGATCGGGGACACCTCGAAGCGGAGAACCGCCGCATGCGGCAGACCATCGCCGAGAAGCACGACCGTGAGCTGATCCCCATCCTCGGGGAGAGCCCGGCGATCCAGCGGATCAAGTCGACCATCGAACGGGTCGCGCCGACGGAGGCGCGGGTGCTCATCACCGGCGAGCCCGGCACCGGGAAGGAGCTCGTCGCCAAGTGGATCCACCACCTTTCGAACCGGAGCCGTGGCCCCATGGTGGAGGTCAACTGCGCCGCCATCCCCGGCGAACTCATCGAGAGCGAACTCTTCGGGCACGAAAAAGGCTCGTTCACCGGCGCGACGAAACAGCGCATCGGAAAGTTCGAACAGGCGCACGAGGGCACGCTCTTCCTCGACGAGATCGGCGACATGAGCCTCTCGGCGCAGGCAAAGGTGCTGCGGGCGCTTCAGGAGAACAAGATCAGCCGCGTCGGCGGCGACCGCGCCATTCCGGTGGACGTGCGCGTCCTTGCGGCGACGAACAAGGATCTGCTCAAGGAGATCGGCGAGGGCCGGTTCCGCGAGGACCTCTATCACCGGCTGAGCGTCATCCTCATCCACGTGCCCCCGCTGCGCGAGCGCCGTGAGGACATCCCGCTCATCGCCCGGCATTTCTCCGTGCACATCGCGCGGCGGAACGGGCTGGGCGAGAAGCACTTCACCGAGGAGGCGCTGGAACGGCTGATGCGGCTCGAATGGCGCGGCAACGTGCGCGAACTCCACAACGTCGTCGAGCGACTGCTCATCCTCAGTGAGGGCGATGAGGTCACCGCCCGCGACGTGGATCGCTTCGCGCAGTCGGGCCATGCGGCCGGCAACCCCGTCGAGAACCTGATCGACCAGTACGAAGAGTTCAGCGCGTTCCGCGATCAGGCCGAGAAGCTGTTCATCGAACAAAAACTGCGGCAGCACGACTGGAACATCAGCCGCACCGCCGAGGCCATCGGCATCCAGCGCTCGCACCTCTACAACAAGATGAACAAGTACGAGATCGAGCGGGAAGACCGGTAACGCGCACGGGAGCCGCGCACCCACCGGCAAACGAACGCTTTCTCCGAACCTGTACGGTCAGGCGCCATGAATCCCATGCTCGTCGTTCGGGACCTGAAGAAAAGCTATCCGACCGGCGCGGGCGACCGTCTGGTGGTGCTCGACGGTGTGGATCTGGACGTGGAGGCCGGGACGGTGATCGCCGTGGTGGGAGAGAGCGGCACGGGCAAGAGCACGTTGCTTCATCTCATCGGAGCGCTCGATCGTCCCGACGCCGGAACGGTGCTCTTCGAGGGAGAGAATATTTTCGAGAAAGGGGAAGAAGAGCTGGCCTCGTTCCGCAACCGTTCGATCGGATTCGTCTTCCAGTTTCATCACCTGCTGCCCGAGTTTACGGCGCTCGAGAACGTGGCAATGCCGGCCCTCATCCGGCGTCAGCGGCTCGGAGAGGCAAGAGGGCGGGCGCTCGAACTGCTGCGGGTGCTCGGCCTCGAAGCGCGCGCCGACCACCGGCCCTCACAGCTCTCCGGCGGCGAGAAACAGCGCGTCGCCATCGCGCGGGCACTCATGAACCGACCGGCCCTCGTCCTCGCCGACGAGCCCACCGGCAACCTCGACACGAAGACCGCCGACACGCTTCACCGGGAGATCATGCGGCTGAGCCGGACCTATCATCAGGCGTTCGTTATCGTCACCCACAACCTCGCCTTCGCGGCCATGACCGACCGCGTGTTCCGGCTCGAACAGGGGCGTCTCCACCCCGTCGATGCCGCCCTCACCGCTTCCTGGCTACCCTGATCGGCGGCCCCTCTATCTGCGGAGAACGCGCGCGCGAACGCCGCGTACAAGCGACCCGGTACCACGCGATCTGCCATCCATCCGTCCATGATCATGATCGATACGCCTGTGCTCGACCCCGCCATCGGTTTCGTCGATGAAGCCCTCGATCCGACGCTCGACCTCTTCGAGGAGATCGAACGGCTCAAACGAGAGAAGAACGCCGTGCTTCTGGCGCATTATTATCAGGAGCCCGACATCCAGGACATCGCCGACTACATCGGGGATTCGCTCGGTCTCTCGCGTCAGGCGGCCGAGACCGACGCCGACCTGATCGTCTTCGCGGGCGTGCATTTCATGGCGGAGACGGCGAAGATCCTCAACCCCTCGAAAAAGGTGCTCCTCCCGGACCTCAACGCCGGGTGCTCTCTCGCCGACTCGTGCCCGGCGGACGATTTCGCGGCGTTCAAGGCCCGCCATCCCGGACATGTCGTGATTTCATACATCAACTGCTCCGCCGCCACGAAGGCGTTGAGCGACATCATTTGCACCTCGTCGAACGCCGAGCACATCATCCGTCAGATCCCCGAGGACCAACCGATCATCTTCGCTCCGGACCAGAACCTCGGACGCTTTCTGATGAAACAGACGGGCCGGGACATGGTGCTGTGGGACGGCGTGTGCATCGTACACGAGACGTTTAGCGAACGTAAGCTCATCGGGCTGAAAGTGCGGTTCCCGGACGCGCCGGTGCTCGCGCATCCCGAATGCGAGGAGGCCGTCCTGCGCCATGCCGACTTCATCGGGTCCACGAGCATGATCCGTCGTTTCGCGAGCGAGGACGCCCACGACACCTTCATCGTCGCGACGGAGGAGGGCATCCTCCATCAGATGCAGAAGGACAATCCGGAGAAGACATTCATTCCCGCGCCGCCGGAGAGCGGATGCAGTTGCAATCAGTGTCCGCACATGCGGCTGAATACGCTCGAGAAGCTATACCTCTGTCTCAAGCACGAGCAGCCGGAGATCACGATGGACGAGGCACTTCGCGTGCAGGCGCTGCGCCCTATCGAGCGCATGCTCGAGATGAGCGCCGCCATCCGGTGAGGACCGGGGGCCCCGTGAATGTAACGCTTAAAGTCAAGCAGGATGGGTAAAAACAAGAGACCGGTTGGTGGAAGAATCGCTTCTCCGAGGAGCAGGGATATGGGCCCGGACTCAAAACGTCAGGCGGATGCCGGTCATCGGTTCGAACCGGCGCTGAACGAGGTAGCGCTCGGTTCCGTCCGCGGCATCGCCGACGCGCTCGTACGTGTAGCGCGCCCGGACGTAGACACGGAAATGCCGGAAGAAGCGGTAGTCGGTTCGAAAGACGAGGGCCGATTGATCGCCGAGGTCGTTGAGGAGTGAGAAGAAGCTCCGGAGGCCGCCGCGATCCTGCCCGATGTACAGGCTGAACCTGCGGGCGCGGAGGTAGAGGCGAAAGTGGTAGGTGCTGAGGGCCTGCGAGCCGTAATGGCGGCGGAAGGCGTACCAGAACTCGAAGCCGCTGAAGAGATACAGCCGGAACTCGGTCACGAGGTCGTTGCCTCCGGCGGCATCTTCGAGGGCGACGCCGGCGAAGGACGCTCCGTCATCGCTGCCCGAGCCTTCGGTGCGGAGGATGCGGGCATGGAGGTTGTTGACGGTATAGAAGGCGTCGAAATAGGAGGGGATGAACCGCTTGCTGTTATAGTGAAGGGCGAGTCGGAAGCGGAATCGGGCGAGGTCGATGAAGTTTTCGGAATGGAGGTCTGCGCCGAAGAAGAGACCGTTTCCGAACCCGTCGAACCACGCCACGCTGACGAAGGGGGAGAACGTGAGCGCGCCGGATCGAAACACGTCGAGGCGGGCATCGAGGTTGAATGCGGTCAGCCGGGGCACGCCGGGCGGGCGGGGGGCGAGGTCGGTCGTGTAGTTGAAGCCCAGTTGAAGCGAACGGGCGCGGTAGTTTTTCGCGAAGAACAGCGGGGAGAGCGCTGCTCGCGCGCCCGTCACGCCGTCGAGGAGGACGTTGTCCGTGAAGGCGGCCACTTCGAGGGGGCGGGTGCGCCACATCGCTTCCACGCCCACGGTGCGTTCATCCCATGCCACCCGCGAGTTGAAGAAGTCGACGACGTGCCCGGCGCCGAGACGCATCCGCTCGATAGGCCCGGCGCGGAGGTAGAAGCGCGACCGGGGTTGGAGCGGGAGGCGGGCGAACTCGAGCAGGCGGAGCGCATCGTAGGCCTCGTCGATGTCGGGGCGATACGTGCCGTAGATGCCGGCGCGGAAAGCACCGCTGAGCCGGGCCGTGAGCGGGCGCGTGGCGAGGTTTACCGTAAGGCCGACGGCCGTCCGCCACTGCGCCCCGATGAGCGAGAACCCGCCCATCACGTCGAGGACCTGATTCCTTTCCCACCAGAACCGCTGTTCTTGCTCGCGCGGGTCGTCCGAGGAGCCGAAGAACACGGGCGTTTGTGCCCGCGCAGTGCCGGAAAGCATTGCCGCTGCCGCGAGGAGCGCGAAGAGGTACGCCGAACCGACACCAAACTTGCGTCCCACTGTACACTTTCCGGGCGGGTGGTTATGTTGCGTCGGCTTTCCAACGGCGGCGATGGCGCGCCCGTTCCGAAGGGCGGACGTGGGGCGCCGCCGAGATTTGTTCGGCTCTGCCTGTTCTCTTTTACGATCTCTCTCGTTTCTTCGTGCAAGCAATAGACTGGCTCATCGTTTTTTCGTACATGGCGGCCACGCTCGGCATCGGCGTGTATCTCGGGCGACGGGCGTCATCGTCCATCGAGGAATATTTCGTCTCCGGGCGATCGCTGCCGTGGTGGCTGGCGGGCGCTTCCATGGCGGCAACGACGTTTTCCATCGACACGCCGCTGTACATCGCGGGGGTGGTGGGCAACCGGGGCATCGCGGGCAACTGGGAATGGTGGGCCTTTGCGATGGGCCACGTGGTGCTCATCTATGTTTTCGCGCGGCTGTGGCGGCGGAGCGAGATCGTGACCGACGCCGAGGTGATCGAACTTCGGTACGGGGGGCGGCCCGCCGCGGTGCTCCGGGGCGCGAAGGCGTTCCTCTTCGCCGTGCCGATCAACTGCATCGCCATCGGATACATCATGCTCGCGGCCGTGAAGGTCGTCGGGGCGCTCGGCATCTGGCAGGGCCTCGGGTATGCGCCCGACGAGCGGGTGCTCGGCCTCGACCCCAAGCTCCTCACGGTAGCCGGCATCTCGGCGCTCGTGCTGGCCTATGCCGGTTTTTCGGGACTCTGGGGCGTTGTCACCACCGACTTTTTCCAGTTCTTCCTCGCGCTCTTCGGGGCGATTCTCGTGGCCTTCTTCGCCGTCCGAAGCCCGGAGATCGGCAGCCTCGCGATCCTCGTGGAAAAGGCCCAGGCCGTCACCGACTTCGACGTGCTCGCGTTCATCCCGTTCACCCTCGGCGCTTCGGGGAATTGGTGGAGCGTCGGGTGGAGTGCCTTCGCGGGCATCTCGGCCGGCACGTTCTTCGGGTACGTGCTGTTGCAGTGGTGGACGTTCCGCCGATCCGACGGCGGCGGTGAGTTCATCCAGCGTCTGGCCGCCTCTAAGGACGAAGCCGAGGCGGAGAAAGCGGCGTGGTTCTTCAACCTCATGCACTATGTGGTGCGCACGTGGCCGTGGGTGCTCGTGGCGCTGGCCGCGCTCGTGATCTATCCCTCGCTCGAAGACCGAGAACTCGGCTATCCGAAGCTCATGCTCGACTACCTCCCGCCGGGCGTCCTCGGGCTCGTCGTGGCCTCGCTCATCGCGGCGTTCATGAGCACCGTCTCCACGCAGATCAACTGGGGCGCTTCCTACCTTACGAACGACCTCTACCGCCGCTTCATCCATCCCTCGGCGACGCAGCGCGAGCTGATCCGGGTGGGGCGGTATGCTTCGGTGCTCATCACGGCGCTCGGAGCCGTGGCCGCCTTCTTCGCCCGCGACGTGGCGACCGTCTTCCGCCTCGTCATTGCCATCGGAACCGGGCCGGGCGTGGTGCTCATCCTCCGGTGGTTCTGGTGGCGGATCAACGCGTGGGCCGAACTCTCAGCCATGATCGCGGGCTTCCTCGTCGGGCTGTTCACCACCGTCGTGCCCGTGCTCACCATTACCGACTTCGGCATGCGCCTCTTCGTCATCACCGTCATCACCTCGGTGATCTGGGTGACGGTGATGTCCCTGACGAAGCCGGAGACGCCGGAGACGCTGGCGGCTTTCTACCGGAAGGTGCGGCCGGGGGGACCGGGATGGCGGGCGCAGCGTGCGGCTACGGGGGTGCCGCCGGCACAGTCGCTCAAGCACGACCTCCTTCGCGTGCTGGCGGCGTTGCCTCTGCTCTTCGGGCTAATGTTCGGCCTCGGGGGCGCACTGCTGCTCCGATGGGACGTCGCGGGCGCGATGGCGCTCACGGCAGCCGCCGGCGCACTCTGGTTGTACCGGCTCCGCGTCAACGGGCCGTCGTAAACCGGCTTTCTTCGCGAATCTCTCATGCGTTTCCGGGAAACCCGCCCCGCCCGTGTTCATTGGAAAGATGACGCCTCTCACCCGCAGGGAATGTTCTCAGGATCGAAGACCGCATCGGACGCCGACACCCTATGCCTCGCATCCCTTCCATGCCGCTGTTTCCACTCGAAGTGGTATTCTTCCCCGAGGAAAAGCTTCCGCTGCACATCTTCGAGGCCCGATACAAGGAGATGATCAACGTCTGCCTCGAGTCCGGGCTGACGTTCGGCATCGTGCTGTTCCGAGAAGGGGAAATGGCCGACGTAGGCTGTGAGGCGCGCATCACCCGCGTGCTCAAACGGTATGAAGACGGGCGCATGGACATCGAAGTCGAGGGGGGGCGCCGGTTTCGCATTGCCGAGATTCACCGGGACCGCCCTTACCTCACCGCCGACGTCGAGACGTTCGACGATTCGGACGTGCGCGTGGCGAAAAACCTCCGCGAGCGGCTCATCACGCAGCACCTCAAGCTGCTCGAACTGGCGGGCCGCGTAGTCCGTCCGACGCAGTATCAAAGCGTTCGTCGCGTCTCGTTCCTGATCGCCCACAACGCCGGGCTCAGCCTCGAACAGAAGTTGGAGGTGCTCAAGCTCAATACGGAGAACGAACGCATCGCCTTTCTCGTGCGTCACCTCTCGGCCTTTCTGCCCCGCGTCGAGAAGGTGGAGTCGTTCCGGCGGAAGGTGCGCTCGAACGGGCACATCCGGGATTTCCCGCCCCCCGCCGCAGAAGGGTGAGTCCCGTTGATCTTTGCGTCGGCGCCCGTTACCTTCCGCCCGCACCCTTTCGCTCAAACGGACGACCATGCCCCGCATCGGACCCTATACCCTCCATACCATTGAAACCGGGCGCTTCGGTCTCGACGGCGGCGCGATGTTCGGCATCATTCCGAAGCCGCTGTGGGAACGACGCATCGCACCCGACGCCCGGAACCGCATCCCGCTGAACATGCGCTGCCTTCTGCTCGAAGGCGACGGACGCGTGATCCTCATCGACGACGGCCTCGGAGACAAGTACGACGACAAGTTCGCGGACATCTATGCGGTCGACTACTCGGAGATGGAGCTGCACCGCTCCCTGCAAGCCGCCGGTTTCGACGCCTCGGACGTGACCGACGTGATCCTCACCCACCTGCACTTCGACCATGCCGGAGGCAGCACCCGTCGGGAAGGCGACCGGCTGAAGGTGACGTTCGAGAACGCCCGGCACCATGTGCAGCGGAAGCACTGGGAATGGGCCATGCATCCGAACGCGCGCGAGCGCGCTTCCTTTCTGAAGGAAAACCTCGAACCGCTCGCCGCCTCCGGACAACTGCACCTCCTCGACGGCGACGCTGAGCTTTTCCCCGGCGTCGAGGTGCTCACGGTCAACGGCCACACCGAGGCGCAACAACTCGTCAAGGTGTCCGACGCCGAGCAGACGCTCGTCTTTGCGGCCGACCTCCTGCCCACGACGGCCCACCTCGGGCTCCCGTGGATCATGGCGTACGACGTGCGACCACTCGTGACCCTGTCCGAGAAGGAGGCCTTCCTCGAAGCGGCAGTGGAAGGAGGGTGGCTCCTTTTCTTCGAGCACGACCCCGAGACGGCGGTTGCGGGGCTGCGGCGAACAGCGCGAGGCGTGGCGGCGACCGAAGGGCGACCGCTGTCGGAGCTCTGAGGATCGGGAGCGGGTCCGGGGGGCTCCGAGCTGAACCCTCCGGAGGTGAGCCGTCCCCTGTCCGGAGAACGTTTCAGAGGATCTCCCGGCCGCGCCCTTTTTCGGAAAGGAGGGAACCAAGCCGGGGTTTGGTGTTTTCAGAGGTCTGATTCCGACGGCCGAAAAAGCGACCGCCGCCGCGTCGATTCCCAGTAATAGTTTGAAGAAGATTCATGACACGGTCCACCGAAGTAGAAGCTACGAACTCGAAAGAGTCGATACCCGACGGTGAGATCACCGAGCTTCTGGCCGCCATCCGTACGAACATCTCGAAGGTGCATCACGAGCTGAGCAATCCGCTCTCGATCATCTGTGGGAACGCGGAGCTTCTGATCACGCTGGCGCAGTTGATGGAACTCGGGGACGACATCATTCAGCCGTTGAAAGACATCGAGCTTGCCAGCCAGCAGATGGCCGATTCGATGCACAAGCTCATCGTGCTTCGGGAAATGATCTCGCGTCATCAGAAAGGAGAAAAGCAATAGCCGGAGTCGGCCGCGGATCCGGTAAAGATCTTTAGGATTCGTCGGCGCATCCGATACTACCCTTGAACGGCACCATAGTGTAAGGTATCTTTACCCCGGCACGCCCCCTCTGACACTTCTCAACAGCCTATCGAAGGAACGGTTACCATTCGAACGAACAACCCCGGAGCCGCCGGGTGGCGGCCTGTGGGTCGAGCCTCGTGCTCAGGCGCTCGTTCGTGACGATGCCGGAGGTCTCCGGCGCTTCCTGGAAGCCCGCGCGCACCTGTCGCGAAGACCTTTGTCGTACCCGAAACGGTCCGTTCCCATGCGCAGTCAGTCCCATTTTCTGATCTTCCTCGTGTGTTTCGCCGCCTTTGCGCTGCGTCCGAGCCTCGATGCGTCGGCTCAGCGCGCGACCATGCGCACCGTGGAGACGACGGCGCGCGGCGTGGTGCTCGAAGTGTCGGTGGACTGGTCCCTGCCGCTCCGCGCGGCGCTCGACTCGGCGCGGGTCTCGGCCATCGACGAAGCTTATCTCCTGAGTCTTTCGCAGGGTCTGTGGACGCTCTCGGAGAACGTCTTCCTGCCTTCGCTCTCGGAGCCGGTCGTCACGGTGCTTGCCTCGGACTTCGACGAGGTGGATATGCCGCTGAGCGGTCCGCGTGGGGCGCTCATGGAGGAGCTGCTCACCGAGCCCGTGGCGGGGGTGGGGCTGGGCATGCTTCGGAAGCGCCCGGTCATCACGGTGCAGGCGCGGCTCTACGGGTATGACGCCGGGCGAGGCGCGCTCCGGCGGTACCGGCGGCTCCGCATCGGCGTGACGTTCGGAAGCGGCGAGGCGGCCCGGGCGGCCAAAACGTTCCGAAACCCGCACCTCGCCGTCGAACGAAGCGTCCTCGCCGACGGCATCCTCTTCAAGATCCCCGTCACGGAAGAAGGCATCTATCGCATCGACCGGGCCTTCCTGTCTGCCGTCGGCGCGGCGGTGGGGCTCTCGCCGGACGACATCGAGCCGAACAACCTGCAGGTCTTCGGCAACGGCGGCGCGCCGCTGCCGGCCCGGAACGCCGACGACCGCATCCCCGACCTCGCCGAAAACCCCGTCTTCGTGCGCGGCGGCGGCGACGGCTCCTTCGACGAAGGGGACGTGCTCCTTTTCTACGGCGCCGCCCCGCAGGGATGGCGGTACGACCTCGAAAGCGAGACGTGGACGCATTACACCCACCCCTTCTCGAATGCCAACTACTACTTTCTCAAGGTGGGGACCTCGCCGGGGCTTCGCGTGGGGCAGGAAGGCTTCCCGGAAATCTCGGGTGCGACGGTGCTCACACAGGTGACGGGGCGGCACGTCGTTGACATCGACGAGATCGTGTGGAGCAAGGAGCATGGCTCGGGACACACGTGGGTGAGCAATCAGATCCGCTCCGGCGGCTCCCGCGACATCTTCACCGACCTCTCGCTCCCCGGTCTGGAAGCCGGTGAAGTGACGTACCGGATACGAGCGGCGATCGGGTCCAATCCCGTGGCCACGCTCTCTTTTACGGCGAACGGCGCGGAGATCGGCCGACTGCGCGCGACCCGCCCGGTGGGGCGCGGCGCCGAAGATCCGACTGCGGCGCCCGTCGAAGGGACCTTCACGCATGGCGTGAGCGCGGGGGCGAGCCTCAGCCTGACGATGCGACTGCTCGATCAGGCCAACGAGCCGCAGGCGGCGGTGGACTGGGTGCGCATCTTTTATCCGAAAGCGCTCCGGGCCGAAGGCGGCCTCGTGCGGATGGCCACACCCGGCGGCGAGACCGGATGGTTCGAGTTCGTCCTGCAGGGCTTCGGCGCGGAGCCGCAGGTGTGGGACGTGACCGAACCCGGAGCGATCCGGCGCCTCGGGGTCCAACCCGACGGCAATGCGTATCGCATCCGCGTCCTGGCCGACGACCCGGGCCGCCCTCGCGAATTCATCGCTTTCGCCGAAGCTTCGGCCCTGGCCCTCGATGCTGAGACCGTCGCCGTCACGCCGAATCAAAACCTCCACGGCGACAAGAGCTTCCCCGATTTCATCATCGTCACCCCCAACGTCTTCCTCGAACAGGCCAACGAACTGGCCGAGTACCGGCGTCAGGACGGGCTGAACGTGCTCGTGGCCGTCATCGACGAGATCTATAACGAGTTCTCCGGCGGCCTGCCCGATATGCGGGCCACGCGCGATTTCTTCAAGTTCTATTATGACCGGGCCACGAGCGAGGACACGATGCTCCGATACGTCCTCTTCTTCGGCGACGGGCATTATGACTTCCGGGGCCTCGCAGCCGAAGAAAACGAACTCAGCAACCTGATTTTTCCGTACGAGACCGAGGAATCGTTTGTCCCCGACAAATCTTTCACGAGTGACGACTATTTCGGCCTGCTCGACGACGATGAAGGGGAGTGGTTCTACAGAAACTTTCGCGCCATAAGCACCGAGCGGGTAGACATTGGCATCGGGCGGTTCCCTGTGCAGACCGTCGAAGAGGCGCAACTCCTGGTGGACAAGATCAAGAAGTACGAGGACCCTTCCACCTTCGGACCGTGGCGCAGCCTCTACACCTTCGTCGCCGATGACGGTCCCACGGGACTCGCCGGTACGCAGAACGACTACGACCTGCATATGCAGAACGTCGATCAGGTGGCCGAACTGATCCGCACGTCGCTGAGTCCCTCGTTGAACGTGAAGAAGATATATGCGGAGTCATTCGAACGCGTGTTTCTGAATGGTTTCCGCATTCCTGAAGCCAGGCGTGAAATCATCGCGGCGCTGAATGAAGGGACGTTGCTTTTCAATTACAGCGGTCATGGAGGTCCGGAAGGACTGGCGCAGGAAGAGTTGTTCACGAAGGAAGATGCGGCGGCGCTCACGAACAAGGACCGGCAGGGCATCTTCGTGACGGCGACGTGCTCGTTCGGATGGTGGGACATCGAGGATGAACAGAGCGGGGCGGAGGTGCTCCTGCTCAATCCCAACGGCGGCGTGGTGGCGCTTCTGACCACCGTGCGCCTGGTCTATACCTCGGGCGACACCACTTCGCTCAACGCCGGGCTCAACCGCGCGCTGAATCAGCATCTCCTCACACCCGACGAGAACGGGCGCCCGCGCCGGCTCGGCGACGTGATGCGGCTCACGAAGAACACCAGCGTAGGCCTGCAAGGCAACAGCCGGAAGTTCAATCTCCTCGGCGATCCCTCGATGCGGCTCGGGATGCCCGAACGCACGGCGTCGGTGGAGACGATCAACGGCGTCGAGGTGGCGGCAGAGAGCGCTCAGATGCGCGCCCTCGACCAGATCACCCTTGCCGGCACGATCCGAACGCCCGACGGCCGCGTGGACGAGGGCTTTGACGGTCAGGTGGACGTGACGGTCTTCGACGCCGTCCGGCGGGTCTCGCTCATCGAGCAGGTCTACATGCCGACGCCATATTACACCGTGCGCGAGGACCTCATCTGGCGCGGCGACGTGCAGGCCAACGACGGGCGCTTTACCGCCACGTTCGTCGTGCCGAAAGACATCTCGTACAGCAATGAATCCGGGCGGGTCTCGGTCTATGCTTTCTCGGATGCGGCGCAGGCCATGGGCTTCACGGAAAATTTCATCGTGGGCGGCACCTCGCCGACCCCTCCGATAGACGCCGTCGGACCGGAGATCGCGCTTTTCCTGAACGACACCACGTTCGTCTCCGGAAGCATGACCACGCCCGAGCCGGAACTCATCGTCAAGTTTTTCGACGAGAGCGGCCTCAACACCGTCGGCGCGGGGGTGGGCCACGAGATGCTCCTGATCATCGACGGAAACGAGGGCGATGCGATTGACATCAGCGACGGTTTCCGAAGCGCCGAGAACTCCTTTCAGCGGGGCGAAGTGCGTCGGGCGTTGCCCCGCCTGGAACCGGGCTTCCACACGCTTTCGGTGCGCGCCTGGGACGTGCTGAACAACTCGGGTGAGGCCGAGCTGGCGTTTTACGTGGCCGAGGACGAGACGCTCGAACTGAGGAACGTTTTCAATTACCCCAACCCCATGAGCCGGTTCACACGCTTCGTCTTCGAGCACAATCAGCCGCCGGGCACGGAGGCGCGCATACAGGTGCGCATCTACACGCTCAACGGGCGTCCCATCCGAACACTCGAAGGCGACGAGGCGCTCTTCGGCGGCGTCCTCTCGGGCGGCCCCGTGCAGATCCCCTGGGACGGGCGCGACCAAGACGGCGACCGCGTCGCCACGGGCATCTACCTCTATAAGGTCCGCGTCGAAGTCGCCCGAGAAGAGGGCGAGCGCGACGTGGTCGAACGGATCGAGAAACTGGCCGTCATTCGATAATAGTCCGATGAGGTGAAGATCATGTTTTTAGGAAAGGCAACCTTTAACCGATTCAAGCATTATAAAATGTCTATGCAAACGAGCCAAAACGCCACCGCGTACGACTCCCCTCAACCTACCGAAACAAGCCACATGCGTGCATTTTTTCCTGGCCCGGTCAAACGACTGACGGGCTTTCTGTTCATGCTGGTCTTAGCGGCCGGCTTCTATCAGACCGCAGCCGCACAGGTGGGCGGGGCCGCCGTCGTCTTCCTCAAGATCGAACCGGACAGCCGCGCTTCCGGCATGGGCAATGCCGGGGTCGCGCTCGCCGACAATGCCTCGGCGATGTTCTGGAACCCGGCCGGGCTGGCGTTTCAGAAAGGCACCGAACTGGGGCTGACGCACTCGAACTGGCTTCCCGAGTTCAATGCCGGCCTCTTCTACGAGTACTTCGTGGCCAAACATCACGTGCCGGGCTGGGGCACGTTCGGGGCGCACCTGACGTACCTTTTCCTCGGCGAGCACGAAGGTCGCGACGCCCAGAACAATCCAACGGGGACGTTTCGCTCGTTTGACCTCGCCCTCGGCGGGTCTTACGGTTTTAAGGTCTCCGAACACCTGGGACTCGGCACGAGCCTCCGGTTCATCTATTCGAGCCTCGCGCCGGGGCAGACCGTCGGGGCACAGCGCACCAAGGCCGGCGTGACGGCTGCTTTCGATCTGTCGGCGCTCTATCGCACCTCGAAGTTCTCCCTCGGCGGGATGCAGACGACCTTCTCGGCGGGCTTCAACCTCGCCAACATGGGACCGACGATTCAATACTCGGACAACGCGCAGGCCGACCCCATTCCCACCAACCTCCGCTTCGGGTATGCCTTCACGTTCGAGTTCGATGAGTTTAACAAACTCACCATCGTCAACGATTTCAACAAAGACCTCATCCGTGTGCGCGTCGATTCGCTCGGCAACGACGTGGATCCGTTCTATAAGGCGATCTTCTCGTCCTGGCAATCTATCGACGTGTGTTCGAGCTCGATCAACGACTGTCTCGAGGACCCGAGCAAGCTCGAGAAACTGAGCGTCATCGACCAGCTCACCATCGGCACCGGCCTCGAATACTGGTACAACAACCTTTTCGCGCTTCGGACCGGCTATTTTTACGAGAACCCGCTCAACGGCAACCGGAAATTCCTCACGCTGGGCGCCGGCCTGCGGTACAACATCATCGGAGTGGATTTCTCGTACATTTACGCGCTCGAAGAGAACTCACCGCTCGCGAATACGATGCGGTTCTCGCTTCTGCTCAACTTCGGACGGAATTAAGGTTCGGGGAGGTCCTCGACGGGCCGGACTCCTGCCGGGATCGGGAGGAGTCCGGGCGGAAAGAGGAACTTCGCTCCGGAGCGTCAAGCCAAAGGGAACGGGCCGCATATGACGGGTTCTGCAAGGGAAGGGATGCGAACGCTCTTCCAATGGGGGCATGCCTGGTGCGGCCTGTTGTTGCTTTTCCTGTCCATGCCGGGAGCCGTGCGTGGGCAGGAGACCCCCCGCTTTGCCGCGGAGGCGCTCGCGCTCCGGCAGGCCGTCCGCACGAGGGGGCGCGCGCCCGTCCGGCGTCCCGCCGCCCCGCACTATGACGTGGTGGCGCTCCGGGTCGCTTTTCAACCGGACACCACCCGCTTCACCACCGGCGACGGGACCTTCGACGACACGCTTTACCCCGAAGGCCTCGTCCCGGCGATGGATCCGTATCCGCATGACGCCGCATACTTCGAGGCGCACCTCGCCTTCCTCGAAGATTACGTCGCCCGCGTCTCGGACGGGCGGACGACCGTGACCACCCACCTCGTGCCCGAGATCGTTCAGGTCTCCCGGGAGATGGGCGCATACAGCCCCACCGGCCCGGATTCGGACTCCGACGAAGCGCTCGCCAAACTCGCGGGGCTCGTCGAGGAGGCGTGGACCCGCGCCGACGCCGTCAGCACCTTCGACCTCTCGGCCTTCGATCCGGAAACGACCGTTTTCGTCCTCTTCCACGCCGGCGTCGGACGCGACGTCGAGCTCATCGGCACCACGCTCGACAAGACGCCGCAGGATCTGCCTTCGCTCTTCTTCGACGAGGCCGCCCTCCGGCGGCTTCTCGGACCGGTTACGATCACCTTCAACGGCATGCCGGTCACGCGCACGCTCCTGCTCCCGCGCACCGAGACACGCTCCGGCTTCGATTTCATCCGGGACGCGCCGTTTCTCGCCGAGTTCACCATCAACGGTCTGCTCGCCTCGAGCTTTTTCAACGCCCTCGGCGTGCCCGATCTGTTCAATACGACGACCGGAGAGAGCGCCATTGGTCCCTTCGGGCTCATGGACCCGCTCGGCATCTTCGCCTTCAACGGACTGTTTCCCCCGGAACCGAGCGCCTGGACGAAACTCTTCCTCGGATGGACGAGCGCCGAGGAGCTTCGCGGCGACGGGCCGGAGACGGTCGCGCTTCGGCATACGTCCGATCCCTCCGGCGCTGACGTGGCGCGCGCGTGGATCTCGGGCGGCGAATATTTCCTCGTCGAGAACCGCCACCGCGATCCCGAAGGCGACGGCCTCGTCATGCGTGTGTGGCGCGACGGCGCCGTCCGCGAGGTGCGCGCGGCGAACGGCGACGAAAACTTCAACCGCCTCGATACGAGCGGCTTCGAAGGCGGCGTGGTCGTGGGCGTGGACGACTATGACTTCGCCGTGCCCGGCGGCGTCGATGAGAACGGGAACGAGCTCAACGGCGGCGCGCTCATCTGGCACGTCGACGAGCGGCGACTGGCCGAGGGGATGCCCGCAAACCGCGTCAATGCCGACCCCGGACGCCGGGCCGTGGACGTGGAAGAAGCCGACGGCGCGCAGGACATCGGCTTCCCGAATCCCGGCTCTTTCGGCCCCGCCTTCGACCTCGGCACCCCTTTCGACTTCTTCTTTCGCGACAACCCCGTGGTCGTCGTGACGCAGACGGGCCGTGAGGTCCGGCTCTACGAAAACCGCTTCGGTCCGGACACCTACCCGGACAGCCGCTCGAACGAGGGCGGGCCGAGTTTCATCACGATCGAGGACTTCTCCGCGCCCGGCCTCGAGATGAGCTTCACGTACCGGCGGGCCGGGGAGGCAGGCATCAGCCCGCTTCTTTCCGGCGTCTCCCTCGTCGAAGAGGCGCCCGAAGTGACCTTTCCGGAAGGGGCCTCGCTTACCGGCTTCGACCTCGAAGGGGTCGCGGGACGGGAAGGGATGCGGCAGGCGCTCGCCTATACTCCGGATGCGGGTGGTAAGCTGATCGCCCTGCTCATCGCCGGGGACAGCCTCGCCGTCGTGGATCCACCGGTAGAGGTCCGGTCGGGACCGGTCGTGCTCGGGGGCAATGCGTACGGGTTCGTCGGCTTGGACGAAGGAGGCGCGCTCGCGTGGGTGGTCCGGCGATGGGGGCCTTCGGGCGCGCTCGAGACTTCGACCTTCACGCTTCCGGAGCCGGAGGCTCCCGGCAGGATCCCCGAACCCGTGGTGACGGAGGGAGGCGTGGTGTATGTGCTGCTCCCCGCGCCGGATGGCGGGACGCTCGTGCGCCTGCCGCCGGTCGGTCCGCTCTCGCTTCGGACGGTCGAAGGGATCGGGCGCGGCGTGGGGCTTGCCGCCGACGGTGCGGCCGGCGTGCTCGTGACGGGAACGCGCGGCGTTGTCGACGGCAACGGGGAGCAAAGATGGAGCTTTGACACCGCAGGACCGGAACCGGGCGCACCGGCCTTCGGGCGCGATGCGGGCGGGCGCGTCGGTGTCGTACCGGTCGGGGATGAGCTGCTCCTTCTCCACGAGGCCAACGACGAAGAACGGCTCGTTCTCCGCACGGGTCTGGTGCGCGTGGATGCGGCCGCGCAGGCAGGCGAGCCGGGGACGCCGTCGACGTATCCGATCCTCGCCGATCTCGACGGAGATGAGCGGCTCGATGTGTTGACCAGCGTCGGGCGCACGCTTATCGCCTTCACGCAGTCCGGCGCCGTCGTCGAGGGGTTCCCGATCCGGCTGTCCGCGCCGTCGGCGGCTCAGCCGCTCGTGGCTGAGTTGAGCGATAGCGGCGCGGCCTCGGTCGTGGTCGCCGCGACGGACGGCTACGTGTATGCGTATGACCTCGGGCGGGGAGGCGACCCGGTGGCGGGCTTCCCGCTGGCCGTCGGGCTGAGCGTCGAGGGAACGCCGTTATTGCATGACAAAAAACTCTTCGTGGTCTCCCGCGAGGGCGCGCTTCGGTCGTGGGCGCTCGACCAGCTCGGGGCCGTGTGGTGGGGACAACGTTACACGAACGCACAAAACCACAGCTACGTCGAACTGGTTACAGAGCCGGGACCGGGGGCCGCGGACACGGCGCTGCTCGACGCGCGCGAGACGTACAACTGGCCCAACCCGATCCGCGACGGCCTCACCCACCTCCGGTTCAAACCTGCGAAGCCGTGCCGCATCCGGATCACCATCATCGACGCGGCGGGCGCGCTCATCGACGAGATCTCTCTGGACGGCGTGCCGGCGGGCGTCCCCTCGGAGTATGCCTGGACGACCGATGCCCCGAGCGGCCTCTATTTCGCGCGCATCACCGCCGTCGCCGACGACGGCGAGACCCAGTCCCGTATGGTCAAAATGGCAATCATCCGGTAAACGTCTCCGGTTCGACGACCGGAACCCTCGACCCTCTTTCCTATGCATGTGCGCGCACGAAAAGTCTGGTGGATCCTCCTCGCGTGGGGACTCGTTGCGCTCGCGGCGCAGGCGCAGGTCCGCCCCGCGTTCTTCGACTACGTCCGCCGCGATCTCGACTGGTACACCATCGAGACGGAGCATTTCAAGGTGCATTTTCACGCCGACGAGCAGGGGCGGGGGAGCAGTCGGACGGCGCAGGTGGTGGCCCGCATCGCCGAAGACATCTATGGCCCGATCACGTCGCTTTACCGGCACGAACCCGACACGAAGGTCTCCTTCATCCTCAAGGACTATGAGGACTATTCGAACGGCGCGGCGTACTTCTTCGACAACATGATCGAGATATGGGCTCCCGCGCTCGATTCTCCCCTGCGCGGCGATCACAACTGGCTCCGGAACGTCATCACGCACGAGTTCACCCACATGGTGCAGGTGCAGAAGACGATGAAGGCCAACCGGCGGATGCCGTTCCTCTATTTTCAGCTGCTCGACTACGAGGACGTGCGCCGTCCCGACGTGCTTTACGGGTATCCGAACGTCATCGTCACGTATCCCGTGCCGGTGCTCAACAACCCGGCGTGGCTGGCCGAGGGCACGGCGCAGTACCAGCGCGAATACCTCGATTACGACCGCTGGGACACCCACCGGGACATGCTCCTCCGCACGCGGGTGCTGGCGGGCAAGGAGATGTCGCTCACGGACATGGGCAGCTTCTATTCGCACACGAGCCTCCTCCGTGAGGGCGTGTACAACCACGGCTATGCTTTCACCCGGTACATCGCCCGGACGTACGGCGAGGAGGCGCTTCGGGAGATCAGCGCAAGCCTCGGGAAGTGGAAGAACTGGAACTTCGAGCGCGCCGCGAAGGATGCGCTCGGCGTGTCCGGGCAAAAGCTGTATGCGGACTGGATGACGGCGCTCCGGGTGGCCTATGAACGGAACACGGCTCCGATCCGCGCGGCGCTCGTCGAGGGCGCGCTCATCGAACCGGACGGCTTCAGCAATTTCTACCCGCGCTTCTCTCCGGACGGGACGCGCCTCGCCTATCTCTCGAATCGGGGAGAGGATTTCAACCGGATGAGCCTCTACGTCCGCGACCTCGGGAGCGGCGTGACGACGGCCTACGATGTGGACGGGCTGACGACGGGAGCGGGGGAGGCGTACACGTGCTCCTTCGGGCACCGCGTCACCTCGGGCACGAGCGGGGCGTTCGCGTGGCGGCCCGACGGGAAGGCGCTCCTCTATGCCCGCATCCGCGATACGAAGGAAGGTCACCTCGTCTCCGACCTCTACGAACTCGACCTCGAAACGAAGGAGGAAACCCGCCTCACACACGGTCTCCGCGCCGCCGCGCCGGACGTTTCGCCCGACGGCAAGAAGGTCGCCTTCATCGGTCAGGCCGACGGCTCGACGAACCTCTACGTGCTCGACCTTGCCACGAAGGCGGTGACGCAGCTCACGCATCATGCCGACGGTGCGCAGACCACCGAGCCGCGCTGGCATCCCTCCGGCGCGTGGATCTATTTCGGGCGGATGACCGGCGAGGGGCGCGACCTCTACCGCATGCGTCCGGACGGGCGCGACCTCGAAGCCGTCCGCGCCACGTCGGCCGACGAGCGCTCGCCCGCCTTCGATCGCGAGGGACGGTATCTGTATTTTGCCTCGGACGCCTCGGGGATCTACAACCTGTACCGGATGCCGGTGACCGCTTCGGCGGAGGAGGGGACGCAGACGAGCGCGCCGCCGGACGAGCGCCGGGTCGAGCGCCTCACGAACGTCCTGGGCGGGGCGTTCATGCCGGAGGTCGCCGCCGACGGACGGCTCGCGTTCGCGCAGTATCAGTGGGATGGCTACAAGATCGCGATGATCGAAGCGCCGAGGCCCGTGCCCGAGGCGGCTCGTGTGACGTACGTCTCGCCCGAGGTCCTCGAGAAGCCGCGCCCGCCCGTGCTGGCCGACGCCGGAGCCGAGCTCAACGCCTTCGACGACACCGACGTGCGTCCGCTCGCCGTCGACGCCGTCACGGCCGTGCGGACCGAAGGGCGGCTCCCGCTGCCGCTCGGCGCCGGGGGCGACGCCGGCGAAGCTCCGGCCGAGGACGCGCTTCAGGTGACGAAGTACAAAAGCACGTTCACCTCTTTCAGCTTCTTCCCGGCGCTCCGCCTCGATCAGTACGTCTCCCGGCAGCGCAGCCGCGCCGAGGTGCGCCTCAAGGATCGGACGCGCGGCGAGACGCTCTGGCGAAACACAAAGGTCGGCGTCTATATGAGCTCCCGTGAAGTGCTCGACGGGCTCACGTTCTTCGGCGGCATCCTCGTCGGACCCGGCTCCCGGGAAGGCGTCTCCGCCGGCGACTACTTCTCCCCGTCGAACCTTCTCAAGCTCGAACGCGACATCTTCCTTCAGTTCGACTACAAGAAAGGGTTCGGACTCCTCCCGCACCGGTGGTCCCCGCAACTCTCCGTCTCTCTGTTCAACATCCGGCGCAACGTCGAAAATGGCCTGGCCATCGAGGAATTCCCGTGTACGGCGTGCTTCCCCGATACCACCCTGGCCGACCTCTCATACAACATCTGGGAACTCAACCTCGCGGCGCGGAGCAAGGTCAGTCGCTCGCTTCTCCTCGAAGCAAGCTTCCGGATCAGCCCGTACCGCGTCACGACGGAGCGGTTTTTCTCGAAAGAATTCAATCAGAGCATCGACGCTTCCTCCGCGCGGTATTTCGTCGGGCGGGCGTTCCGGCTGGCGGCTTATTACGAGGCGTTCCACCCGTATCGCGACGCCGACATGGTTCCCGAGGGGCTGCGCGTGACGGCGAGCTATGAGTACGAGCCGAGTCGCCTGCTCGACCGCTTCGACGTGGAAAACGGGTTCCTGAAGCCGGTCTACGAGCGTTTCCGCAACCACCGCGTCACGCTCGACGTGCGGTACGGCGCCCGGCTCCGGAGAAACCCTCTGGGCGGAGCGCACGGGTTTGGAGTTCGCCTCCGGGCCAGCTCGATCCTCGGCGGTCCGGTGGACGATTTCTTCGACGACTATGTGGGCGGCCTCATCGGCGCGCGCGGGTATCCGTTCTATGCGCTCGGCGGGAATGAGACGGTGTGGGGGCAGCTCTCGTACACGCTGCCGCTGTTGCCGCGTCTCCGAAAGCAAATCGGCTTCGTGTATTTCGACAAGATCTATACGCGGATCTACGCCGACGCCGCGATGGCGTGGAACGGCGCATGGCCCGGCCTCGGACAGGCCCGCAAGGACGTGGGCGCGGAACTCCGGCTCGGCATCGGCTCCTTCTACCTCTTGCCGACCGCCGTCTTCCTCAGCGCCACCTATGGCCTCGATGCGTTCGATTTCAAGCTCGACGACGGTTTCGTGACGCCCGACGGCAGCGACACCGTTCGTTATGGCCGCGATGTCCTCTGGCACTTCGGCGTCATTTTCGGGTTTGACCAACTATGAGCGCGAAGCCGGAACCGCAGGCTCCCCACCCACGAAGACGAAGACGAAACAATGAACCTCACGCTGATCTACGTCACCTCCGTGGTGATGATTGTCGTCGGTATCGGATTTCTGTATGCCCTTATCGGCGGGCACGAGCGGAAGCGCCCGCAAAACGCCGTCGAGTGGCTCGGATCCACGCTCTCGGTGCTGCTCATCCTCAGCGCGAGCGCCCTGTTGATCCTCGCGATGCGTTCGGAGCCGGAAGCGCGCGTCGTCAACTTCGCGGATCGCTCGGCCTTCGAGGACGTGCCCCTCGAAGTTCCGGCGGAAAACTTCTCCTTTCGCCTCGTCTCCGATGACTCCCCGCACGCGTTCGAGGAGTTCGAGGGTAAGGTCATTCTGCTCAACGTCTGGGCGACGTGGTGCCCGCCGTGCCTCGCCGAAATCCCCGAACTCAACCGTCTCTCCGGAGATCTTTCCGATGAGGGGCTGGTAATCCTCTCGATCTCCGACGAGCCCCGACAGGTGCTCCTCGACTTCCACGAGAACCTTCCGCTTCGGACCGTCAGCGGATACGTCGATGCGCCCGAGACGATGCCGGAGGTCTTCCGGAGCGGCTTCGACGTGCGCCCGACGACGTATGTCATCGACCGGGAAGGCATCGTGCGACGCTACCTCCTCGGCGCACGCGATTATGACTTTTTCAAGCGCGCCGTCATGCCGTACTTGTAGCGGCTTTTTGTGTGTGCATGCCCGGCGGTTTTCCCCGGCCGCGAGTGGACCAACCCTGCAGATCTATGACACGTTTTACCTCTTTCCGCCATTTGTGCGCCGTGTGCGCCGTGCTCACCCTGGCAGCGGCCGGCCCCGCCCGTGCGGGCGACGACGTGGAGGGACGCGACAAGCCGGACCACACGCAGACGTATACGCAGGCCGATCTCCGGATGGCGATTTTGTACGCGGGGCAAACGACACAGCCGAAAGGGCTGGTTCGGCGAGCGCCCGGACGCCGGAGTGTGCCGCTCGCGTTCGCCCTCTCGGCGCTGGTTCCGGGCGCGGGGCAGGCGTACAACCGGCAGTGGGTGAAAGCGCTCGTCGGCATCAGCGTCGAAGCGGCGCTGATCACGGGGTACACCGTGTGGCGGAGGCAGGGGCTCGACGAGGAACGCGCCTATCAGGCGTTCGCAAACGCGCAGTGGGACCCGGCTCGGTACGCCTCCTGGCTGAATGACTATCAGGTCTTCCTCAATCAGCAGTTCAATGCCGGAATCAATACGGTCGACATCTCCATCCCCTCGGGCATCGACTTCACAAATCCGGGCGCGTGGAGTTCGGCGGATCGGCAGGTGGTCGATGCGTTCTTCTCACAGATCCGAAGCGTCGAGCGGCGCGTCTTCCATCCGGAGACGGGCGCTGCGTTCTCGCACCAGCTTCCCAACTTCGGCGATCAGCAATACTACGAACTCATCGGCAAGTATTTTCAGTTCGCACCCGGCTGGCGGGACTATCCCGTCTGGGTCGATGCGGAGGGCAATTTCACGGTCGCCATCGATCCGGAGATGACGGGCCCCAACGGGGAGAAGCCGAACGTCTCGGAGACGTTCTTCGCGTATGCCGAGGACACGGCGCACGCCAATGATCTGCTTCGGAGGGCTTCCCGATTGTCGCTCCTTTTCATCGTCAATCACCTCGTGGCGGGCATCGACGCCGCCATCTCCTCGAAGCTCCACAACGAGCGGATCAACACGAGCTTCGGGCTCACGTATAACCCGAACGGCGCGCCGCAGCCGGCGGCCTCGATCCGCTACTCCTTCTGAGCGTCGTGATCGTGGCGCTCGAGACGCTCTTCTTCCCGGATGTCCTCCCCGAGGGGTGGGTGCGCCCGTTGCTCGCCGTCGGAGTTGGCGCGGCCTTCGGCTATTTTGCTCTCCGGCTCCGTTTTCTCGATGCTTCGGGCGCCGTGGCAGGCGGGTTGTTTGCGGCCTCGCTCGTCGGGATCGGCGGGTGGGCGTGGGCGGCGCCGGGGTTTGCGTTCTTCTTTTTGTCGAGTCTGCTCTCGAAGCTGGGGCGCGGGCGGAAGGCGGCGGCTCTGGTTCTGAGCGAGAAGGGAAGCGTGCGCGACGCGCGACAGGTGTTCGCCAACGGCGGTGTGGCGTGGGCGCTTCTGCTCGGGCACGCCGTCGCGCCCGGGAGTCTGTGGTATGCGGGGTTTCTCGGCGCGCTCGCCGCCGCTGCCGCCGATACGTGGGCCACGGAGATCGGCACGCTCGGTCGGTCGCGTCCGAGGCTCGTCACCACGTGGCGGGAAGCGCCGCCGGGCACGTCGGGGGCGGTCTCGGCGCTCGGGACGCTCGGCGCGGCGCTCGGCGCGGCCTCGGTCGCGATCAGTGCGTGGCCCTTTGCGCCGGCATTCTTCGGGCGGTTCGGCCCGGGCTTTACAATCCTCTTCCTTACGGGCTCGGGCGTGGTCGCCTCCTTCGGCGACAGCCTCGCGGGGGCCGCCGTTCAGGCTCGCTACCGCGATCCCGCCACCGGCGCGGTGACCGAGCGGCGGGGAGAGGGGTTCCCCCTCGTCCACGGACTTCCGTGGATCGACAACGACGGGGTCAATCTCTGGGGCGCCTTTTTGGGAGCGCTCCTCGCGATGGCTTGCTTTCGAGCGGCGGGATTAGGTTCTTAAGGGGCGATCCGCGCTGCGTCCCGGGGGCTCCGGCTCTCTTCACGGGGAGGCGGCCGTTCCCGTTGTTCCACCAAAAGAAATTGCGCAATGCCCTGGTATAAGAAGCTTCACTGGCAGATCATCCTCGGTCTGGTGCTGGGACTAATCTACGGGATCGTCGCGGCGGCGTCCGGATGGGGCCGGTTCACGGACTTCTGGATCGCGCCTTTCGGCGACATCTTCATCAATCTGCTGAAGCTGATCGCGGTGCCGCTCATACTGGCGTCGCTCATCACGGGTGTGGCTTCGCTCTCCGACCTGAAGAAACTCTCGCGCATCGGTGGAAAGACCATTGCCATCTACATTGGCACGACGGTGGTGGCGCTCATCATCGGGCTGGCGGTGGTCAACCTCATGCAGCCGGGGGCGCATGTGCCCGAGGACATGAAGCAGAAGCTGGAGGAGACCTATGGCAGCGACGCCGCCAGCCGCGCCCGGCAGGCCGAAGCCGCGAAGGAACGCGGGCCGCTCCAGCCGATCGTGGACATGGTGCCGTCGAACCTGTTCGACTCCGCCTCCGACAACCGGAACATGCTTCAGGTGGTCTTCTTCGCCATCTTCGCGGGCGTCGCGCTCCTGATGGTGCCCGCAGAGAAAGCCCGGCCGCTCGTCCGGTTTTTCGATAGTCTGAACGAACTCGTCATCAAGATGGTGGAGATCATCATGTTGATGGCGCCGATCGGGGTCTTCGCGCTGATGGCGGACACGATCACTTCCATCGCCGGGGACAATCTGGCGCAGATCGGCGAGCTCCTGGCGGCGCTCGGATATTATTGCATCGCGGTCGTGCTCGGACTCATCCTCCACATGGGGATCACCTACTCCTCGCTCATCAAATTCTTCACGCCGCTCTCGCTCAAGCGCTTCTATTCGAGCATCAGCCCGGCGCAGCTCGTGGCGTTCTCCACCTCGTCGAGCGGGGCGACGCTGCCGGTGACGATGGAGGTGGCGGAGAAAAACCTCGGCGTCTCGGAGGAGGTCTCTTCGTTTGCCCTCCCGCTCGGCGCGACGATCAACATGGATGGGACGGCGCTGTATCAGGCGGTGGCGGCGGTGTTCATCGCGCAGACCCTCGGGATGGGTCTCGACCTCGGGGCGCAGATCACCATCATCCTGACGGCCGTGCTGGCCTCCATCGGCACGGCGGCGGTTCCGAGCGCCGGCATCATCATGCTTGTCATCATCCTCGAATCCGTCGGGGTGCCCTCGTCCGGCATCGCGCTCATCCTCGGCGTCGATCGCATCCTCGACATGATGCGAACGGTCACCAACGTCACCGGCGACCTGGCCGTGTCGACCGTGGTAGCCGCAAGCGAGGGGCAGCTGCACGTCCCGCCGTCCGGCGAAGGTCTGGACGCAGTGCCGCTCGAACTGGAAAAGGCGCTCGGATGAGGGAGAGGAGCGGTTCGGTGAACGCGCGGTGCGGCGAAAATTAAATTTGGATGTCCCGTTCCCGACGCGGGCCGCCCGTTATTGACTATCAGTGGCGGTATTCGTATCAAAGGAGCCGAGGCGCGACCCCCACCCGCACACGCATCCGGCATCTTCTCGCGGCTCCCGTCGATGCCGGAGCCCTGCGGTCTCGCGCTTCTCCCGGTTCGTCAGACCCGGTTGATCCCCCTTTCTTCAGAAGAGACCCGGAGCGGCGTGAGATCCGTCCGGGTCTCATTTCAAAACTGCTGACTCATTCCGAGCCCTCTCGCGGGTTCGTCGGGAAGAAAAAAGTGGTCCTTTGAGGCCGGAAAGACCGTTTCGAAGCCCTTGCAATGGAATTGGCATCATCTTCGTGAAAGGGTTCGTCAGACGTTGGCTCTCACAGGGGTTGGCGGGAAATCGTCGCACGGCAGAAGGGATAAAAAACGCCCCGAAGCGTGTGAGACACTCCGGGGCGATGCGCGCTTGGGAGGATTCGAACCCCCGACCTTTGGAACCGGAATCCAACGCTCTATCCAACTGAGCTACAAGCGCATGAAACCGCAATATACCGACGGCTGCACAGGGTGGTCAAGAGGCGCACACCCGGCGCACGGCAAAGTTTATGCAAAGACGGTGATTGTGGTTCCAGGGCGCACCGAATGTGAGCTCTCTTCGTCTGTCGCCGCTGCGTGATGCATTATGGAAAAGCAAACGGTTGATGCGGATCAGGCGTCCTTTCTTCCCCAGGGTAATGAGCATATGAGCCGAGATGCCGCCATCATCGAGCGATTCAAACAGGATCCGGAAGGGGCTTACGCCGAGTTGCTGGAGCACTATTCACCGATCCTTCTGCGGATGATTCGCCGTTTCATGAAGGACCCGGACGACGTGATGGAGGTGTACACATCGATCGCCGAGCGCCTCCGCGCGAACAATTTTCAGGCGCTCCGACGTTTTCGTATCAACAGTGAACTCGCGCCGTGGCTCAGTGTGGTGGTGGCAAACGCCTGCCGGGACCGTTTTCGCAAGCAACGCATGGTGTCCGCTCCGCAGTCGGTGCTCGCGAAGCTCGATGATCAAGAGAAACTCGTCTTCAAGTATTATTATCAGGATAATCTACCCTACGGAGACATCGCCGAGCTGATCAGCGGCAAGCATGGCATGCCCTGCACCCGGCTCGACGTCCAGCGCGCCATCGAAAAGATCAACGACCTGCTGACGGTCAACAAGCGGTGGCACCTGCTCACGGCGCTCAACATGAACCGGAACTTTCTTTCGATCGAAGACCTGCGTGAGGTGGGGTTTCAGCCTTCGTCCGATTCGTACGGAAGTCTGGAAGCCGGGCTGGGAGAGCGGGAGCAGATCAGTCGGCTCAACGCGGCGATTGCGAAGCTCGACGAGGAGGATCAATTGCTGGTGCTCCTTCGCTATGAACACGGCATGCGCGCCCAGCAAATCGCCCGGGTGATGCGGTACGAGAACCACAAATACGTGTACACACGCCTGCGCACCATCGTCAACCGGCTCCGGCGGGAGATGACGGGCGCCTGAGCACGCCGTGGGGGAACACCGGCTTTCGCTCGACGGTTGGCATCCCCCCACGGGATCACTTATCGATTGCACGAGGCAGGGGGCGCACGCTCCCTTTCGTTTATGGAGCAGACCTACCCCTTCGACGTTCAGCCGGCCGCCGAGACGAAACCCGCCCTGATCGATGCCTGGGAGCCCCGACGTCCCATCCCGCTCGACGGCATGCTCGAGCGGAACAAGTACCCGCCGTTGCTGACGGCTCTGCTCGGCCTCGTGCTCGTGTTCATCCTGTTCCAGGTCGTGATTGCGCCGCTGGTGGTGGTGGCGCTTCTTCTGATGAACGGGACGCCGCCCGGCGAGATGATCACTGCGCTGATGAACATGGTCGATGAGCAGCCGGGCGTGTTGATGGTGGCGAATACGGTCGGGCAGGTGTTCGGAATCGCGCTTCCGGCATACTTTTTCGCACGGATGCATTCCTCACGCCCGTGGGCTTTTCTTCGGTTGCGCAAGCCGGATTGGACGCTCCTCCTCCTCGCACTCCTCGGGCTCGTGGCCCTCGTGCCGGTGGTGCAGTGGCTCGGGCAAGTCAGCGACGCGCTGCCGTGGCCCGACGCCATCCGGCAGTTCGAGCAGGCGCAACTCGAACTCATCGAGAAGGTGCTCGACCGGCAAATCGGCCTCTTTCCCACGCTTCTCATGCTTGCCGTCACGCCGGCTTTCTGCGAAGAGCTGCTTTTTCGCGGCTATTTTCAGCGTCAGGCCGAACGGGGACTGGGCGTGTTCTGGGGCATAGCGCTCACCGGCATCGTCTTCGGGCTGTATCACCTCCGGTTGACGCAGGCCTTGCCGCTCATGGCGCTCGGCATCTACCTCGCCTACGTCGCCTGGCGCAGCGGCAGCCTGTGGACGTCGGTCGCCGTGCACTTCGCCAACAATGCCTTCGCCGTCTTCCTCGGCGCATACGTGGCGAAACGCCCCGACCTCGAAGCCGCCGACCTCGAAAAAATGGAGGTGCCCTGGTTTATTCTCCTCTCGGCGCTGGTGTTTTTCCTTATGTTCGTGTATGCTATTCATCAGACGGCCCACGCTGCCCTGGAGCGGCGTGCCACGGCGGATCACCCGCCGGATCACCTTCCATGAACACACCAGTACGACGCCATGCCTGAGTCAACCTATGAAGGGTGGGTCTCGATCTTTCGAAGCGGCACCGACTATGAGGCCGATCTCGTGCGCGACCGGCTCGACGATGCCGGCATTCCCGCCGTCGTTCTGACGCAGCGTGACCACGCCTTTAACCTGACGCTGGTGGACGGGTTTGCGCAGGTGCACGTGATGGTGCCGAAAGATCAGGTGGAAGCGGCGCGCCTCATCCTCGAGAGCGAGCCTTTCTCCGACGAAGAACTCGAAGCCGCCGCGCTCGCTGCCGACCCGGATGCTCCCGCGGCCCACACGCCCGCGGAAGAGGCCATGCTCGACTCCGGCATCGAAAAAATCAATCTCAGTGTTTCGGACGAAGAAGCCGGGGAAGAGAACGCATAACCCGCCCGTCCACGTCGTCGTCAACGCCCCGCCCGCGACTCTTTCGCTCACGGAATCTCCCGCCCCGTGTCCAACGCTCTGCTCCGTCTGCTCACGGCCGTCATCGGCATTCCCGTGGTGGTGCTTGCCGCCTACCTCGGGGGGGGATGGTTCGGCGGCCTCATGCTGGCGGCGGCCCTCGTCGCGCAACTGGAAGCGTATCAGCTGATGGAAGCGGGCGGGCTTGCGCCGGACAGACGCGCCGGGCTGGCTATCGGGGCGCTGACGGCCGGCTGGGTGTTCGTGCCGGAAGCGGGCGCGCTGGCGCTGGCGGCGGCGCTCCTGTGGCTGGCGGTAAGCCCGATGCGGACGGCGCTGCAATCGCCCCTCGCGTCCTTCGCCGCCACCGTCTCCGGCGCGATCTATCCCACCCTGTTCCTGGCTTTTCTGGTGAAACTCCGCCTCGCGCGCGGGCCCGGCGTCGGCGACCTCGAGGCGTTCTACCTGACGCTTGCCACGGTGGTCCTCATCTGGGCGACGGACACGTTTGCCTATTACACCGGCAAGGCCGTGGGGCGGCATCCGCTCGCGCCCGGGGTCTCGCCGAAGAAGACGTGGGAGGGCTCCATCGGCGGCGCGCTGGGCGCGTTGGCTGTGGCCGTGGCGCTCAAACTGACCGTGCTCGCCTTCCTGCCGTGGCTCCACCTCGTGGTGGTGGCTTTCCTCTGCGGTGTCGTCAGTCAACTCGGCGACCTGGCCGAGAGCAAGATGAAACGCGCCGTGGATGTGAAGGACTCCGGGGCGATCCTCCCGGGGCACGGCGGCCTCCTCGACCGCCTCGACGCGCTCATCCTTGCCGCCCCGCTGGTGTATCTCTACCTCGCCTACGTCGCCCGGCTCTTCGACTGACCGGGCGCCGTGGATAAATGGTGAGCAACTTTTCTACCCTGAAACGCCTCTTTTTCATAGGTTAACCCCCGTGGAAGTCCACTCGTGGCGACGGAACGCCGGCATCGGGGGCCTGTATAACGCGCATAAGTGCACGGGTTTTTTGAGCTTCGAGCGTTGGACGAGATCTCCGCGGGGGCCGTTCGGGTGCTCGTGCCACACACAGACCACGAAGAGCATGGGTATCTTTATTCCAAGCAATCGCCGGACGCGGCACCGGCGGTTTTCCTATGAGCCGCGGTTCTACAACCCTGAGAAGGAGCAAAGGCTGAAGCATCGGATGCGCGTCAAAAGCATGTCGCGCACCCGGCGTCGGAGTCCGGCGGGCATCGTGTATTTCCTCGTGATGCTCGCCCTGATCGTCTATGTGTTTCTGAAGCTTGGTTGACAACGGGCGGAAAGGTCGTAAACAGGAGGAGTATCGCGTGTCCGAGGTCTCGATCGTTCCGGAAAGTATCATTCGGGTGATGCCCGAGACGCTCGCCAACAAGATCGCGGCGGGCGAGGTCGTGCAGCGTCCGGCATCGGCGGCGAAAGAGTTGATCGAGAACGCGCTCGACGCGGGCGCCGATCAGGTGCAGGTGGTGCTCAAGTCCGCCGGGCGCGAACTCGTGCAGGTGATCGACAACGGCTGCGGGATGGGACCGGAGGACGCCGTCGCCTGTTTCCAGCGCCACGCCACGAGCAAGGTCCGCTCCATCGACGATCTCGAACGCATCCTCACGCTTGGTTTTCGCGGGGAAGCGCTCGCCTCCATCGCCGCCGTGTCTCAGGTCGAGCTCCGCACGAAGCGCGTCCGCGACGAAGCCGGCGTGTGCGTCCGCGTCGAGGGCGGCATCCACCAATCGACCGAACCGTGCGCCACGCCCGACGGCACCTCCATCGCGGTCCGCAACCTCTTCTATAACGTGCCGGCGCGCCGCAACTTCCTGAAGTCCCCGGCCACGGAATTCAAGCACCTCGTCGAGACGTTCCAGTTTCTGGCCCTCTCGAATCCGCGCGTCGGCTTCACGCTCCACCACGACGGCAACGAGGTCCATCGGCTCGACCGCGTGGACGACGACGATGTGTACGAAGCGCTCCGGGGCCGGATCACGGGCATCTTCGGAAAAGCGTACGAGCACAAGCTCATCCCCGCGGAGGAATCGACGAGCTACCTTTCGGTGTATGGCTTCGTGGGGCATCCGAGCCTTCGGCGGCGAAGCCGGGGCGAGCAGTTCCTCTTCGTCAACGGCCGATTCGTCAAACATCGCCGCCTCGAACACGCCGTCGCCTCGGCCTATGGCGACGCGCTGCCCGAAGGCTCGCATCCGTTCTTCGCCCTTTTCCTGAACCTCGACCCGAGCCATGTGGACGTGAACGTGCATCCGACGAAGGCCGAGGTCAAGTTCGACGACGAGCGCGGGGTGTACGGCTTCCTCCGGGCGGTGGTGAAGAAGGCGCTCGGCGTTTCCGAGTTGACCCCGCAGCTCGGGAACGATCCGGATCGCGCCATCGGCTCGTCGATCACCTTCCCGGCCGCGCGCACCGACGCGTCGCCGGTTGCTTTCTCGCCGGTGCGTCCTCCGGAAGCGCCGGTCGTCGGCGCTCCGTCTCGGCGCGCGCCTTCCGAGCCGGGCACGGGCCCTGCGGGGAAGACCGAGGATCTCGGCGCGCTCTCCGAACGCTTCTATGCCGCGCCGGAGGTGCACACTGCCGGGCGGCACATCGCTTCGGGCGCGACGACGGAGGCTGAGGCCGAAGAAACGGACCGCCCCGAGACGCTCCTGTGGCAACTCCACCACACGTACATCCTCACGCAGATCCGTTCGGGCCTGATGGTCGTCGATCAGAACGCGGCGCACGAGCGCATCCTCTATGAACGGGCGCTCCTCAGCCTCGAAAACGGCTTCGACCTCTCGCAGCAGTTGCTCTTTCCCCACACCCTCGACTTCTCGCCGGCCGACTACGAGATCCTCAAGGAACTCTTGCCGGATCTCCGCTCGCTCGGGTTCGACATCGAGTTTTTCGGCGGGCGTTCGGTGGTCGTGCGCGGCGTGCCGGCAGAGATCCGCGCCGGCGACGAGCGTTCCATGATCGAGGACATCCTGGCGCAGTACAAGTCGTACGGCGATGCGCCGCAGGTGAAGAAGCGCGAGCGGCTCGCCCGTAGTCTGGCCCGGCGGAGCGCCATCAAACCGGGGGAGCAGCTTTCGGTGAAGGAGATGCGCGGGCTTATCGATCAGCTTTTTCTTTGCGAGATGCCGTACGCCTGCCCGCACGGCCGCCCGACGATGGTCAAGATCACCATCGACGAACTGAACAAGCGGTTCGGGCGCGGGGCATAGCCGTCTCGCGCCCCGTTCCCGAAGGCGCTCCCGCACGTCCCATGCTGATCGAATCCGTCCGCGCGTTCATCGACCGTCACCGGCTCCTCGGACCGGGGGCGCGGGTGCTCGTGGGCGTCAGCGGCGGTGTCGATTCGGTCGCGCTCCTGACCGTGCTTCACCGGCTCGGGTATGCGATGCGGGCGGCGCACGTGAACTACGGGCTCCGGGGCGCGGCGTCGGAGGCGGACGAGGCGCTCGTGCGCGCGCTCTGCCGGCGTCTCGGCGTTCCGCTGCACGTCGACCGCCCGGCCACGAAGGCCCACGCGCGCGCACACGGGCAGTCGATGCAGGCCGCGGCGCGGGACCTCCGATACGCTTTCTTCGAGCGTCTCGCCGTCGCCGAGGGCCTCTCGCACGTCGCCGTCGCCCACCACCACGACGATCAGGCGGAGACGGTGTTGCTCCACCTCTTCCGGGGCAGCGGGGTGGAGGGGCTCGCGGGCATGCCGGTCCGGCGACCGCTCACACGCGGGAGCGCGATCACGCTCGTGCGCCCGTTCCTCGACGTCCGGCGGTCCGAGATCGAGGCGTTCGCGGCTGCGGAAGGGCTCGCATGGCGGGAGGATGCCTCGAACGCGGGCTTCCGGTACCGGCGCGGCGCGATCCGGGAAGCCATCCTCCCGCACATCGTCGAGCACTTCGGTCCGGCCGCCGTGGATAACATCGCGCGTTCGGCGGCGCTCGTGCGCGCGTACGTGGCGGACACGATCCGCCCGGAGCTGACGCGTCGCTTCGCAACGAGCGCGGAGGAGCTGCCGGGCGGCGGGGGGATGCTCTCCGCCGGGGCGCTCGAAGCGCAGCCGACCGTATGGCGTCGCCGGTTGATCCTCGAAGCGCTCCGCCGGTGGCTCCCCGGCGCGCCCGTGAGCGAGACGACGGCGGAGACCGTCGAGCGGCTCCTCGGCGCGCAGACGGGCCGCCGCGTGACGTTCGATCAGGGGAGCGTGTGGCGCGAGCGGGAGGGACTCGCCTTCGTGCCGGACGGCGGCGGCAAGGGCGGGGCGGAGGCGCCGGTGGAGCCGGGCACGCCCGTGTCGCTCCCCGGCGGCGTGCTCCTCGTCGAAGAAGTCCCGTGTGTGACTTCGCCCGGAGCCGGTGCGCCGCTCGTCGAATACGCCGATGCGGACCGGATCGCGCCGCCGCTCCTCGCGCGTCCCTGGCGCACCGGCGATCGCTTCCGCCCCCTCGGCATGCGCCATCACAAAAAAGTGAGCGACTTTCTCACGGACGTGAAGATCCCGGCACACGAGCGGTCCGGCGTCTACGTGCTCGCCGACCGGGAGAAGATCGTGTGGGTGGTCGGGCTTCGCCTCTCGGACGAGGTCCGCCTCCGTCCCGGCTCCACCCGGTGCGTTCGCCTGCAATTCTCTCCCCGGGACGGGCATGCCGCGTGACGGCGTGTTCATTCCCGGTGAAGAGAACCGTCGCCCACGCACGAGCGCTTCCATCCGAAGGCGACGTGGCGTAGTTTTCCCGGGATTCCGGATGTCGACCCCCGAGGACGTCGTAATCCACCTGAAACCATCCATACCGGGCGTTTCTTTATGTCTCTAAACATTCCTGACGTGAAAAAAACCGTCATGTGCCGGGGAGAGCGCTTCCGCCTCTATCTCGACAAAGAAACCATTCAACGAAGGGTCGAGGAGATCGGACGCGAGATCAGCCGTGCATACGAAGGCAAACGCCCGATTCTGATCGGCGTGCTCAACGGCGCTTTCATTTTCCTCGCCGACCTCATGCGCGCCATCGACATCGACTGCGAGGTCGACTTTCTGAAGCTCTCCTCGTACGGCGCTCAGAAGATCTCGAGCGGCGTCGTGCACGAGCTCAAAAAGATCGACGCGCCGATCGAGGGGCGGCACGTCATCGTCGTCGAGGACATCGTCGATACCGGCCTCTCGATGCAGTTCATCATCGAGAAGATGCAGGAGTATCACCCTGCGTCGGTGCGTACGGCTACGCTGCTGCACAAGTACGAGGCCACCCGCGTGGAGGTCGAACTCGACTACGTGGGCTTCCGCATCGAAAACCTCTTCGTCATCGGCTACGGCCTCGACTACGGCCAGCTCGGGCGCAATTTGCCGGAGATCTACATCCTCGACGAAGACTGAGCGCGGGAGGGATCACCCGGCGTGAGAGACGGGCGGGCGGTTCACCGGCGGTTCTTTGGGACGGGGCGTCGGAGGTTGCTCGGCGGTGGAGGTCACCGATTCCACCGGAACGGGTGTGCGCGAGAGGATCGGCGGGGCAAACGAGGCGAGCGGCACTTCCATAGTGCGGACGCTCGGAACGGACGGCTGCTCACCGGGAAGCTCTTCGAGGGGATAGCGGAGCATGTGGAAGATGCTGGTCGTCTCCGGCTGTTTGAACGAGGCCGGCGTGGCCGTGACGAGCGAGCGTCCGAACGACTTCACCGTGAAGACCGGCTTCTTCGCCGTGCGCACCACCTTTTCGGCGACGCTGCCCATGAGGAAATGCCGGATGCCCGTCAGTCCGTGGGTCGCCAGGACGATGAGGTCCACGTCTTCTTCGTCGGCGAAGGCAGCGATGCGCTCGGCCACGTTTCCGTGCGCGATCCGGTAGGAGACCTCCACGTCCGGTCCCGGCACGGCCTCGTCGAGCGCGCGCAGGTGTTCGTCGAAGAAGCCGGGCCGCATCATTTCCTTGACCAGACGCTGGTAGATCGGGTCGTCGAGGTTGGGGATGAGGCTGCGGTGATGGACCACGTGGAGCAAGGTGATCCGGCCCTCGAACATGGCGGCGAGTTCCTTCGCATGCATGAGGGCATGTTGGGAGCAATCCGAAAGGTCGGTCGGGACGAGCAGATGCCGGGGGTTGCAGGGGCGTTTTTCCACCGGTTCGTCGAGGTGAAAGCTGAGGACCGGGCACGGCGCGCGTCGCACGATCTCTTCGGTGACGCTCCCGCCGAGCACCCGGGCAAGGCCCTTTCTCGCGTGCGTGCCCATCATGATGAGGTCGAACCGATACCGCTCCGCGAACTCGATCGTGACCTCAGCGGGGCTCTGCTCGCCCAGCGGCAGGCTTTCGAAGCGGAGGTGCTCCATCCATGCGTCGATGGGGTAGGAGCACTTCGTGGCGCCCGCGCCGAGCCAACGGCGGAAGCGTTCGAGATCCCATTCGGGAGCATGCACGGGATGGTCCGTGAGGTGGAGCACGAAGACCTCGGCCCGGTACGGGCGCGCGAGCGCGAGCGCGCGAAGGACCGCGGTCGGGTCGTCGAGATCGGTGGGAACGAGAATCTTTTTGAGAAGCAGCATGGCACGGATGGAGGGTCTGGGCGGCCGCCTTACCCGGAGTCGCACCGGTGGGACGCTCGCCGCGGGTTGCGGGCGCTCCCGTCGCGTTGCCGAGGTCGGCGGAAAGGGGTGAGCATGAGCAAGGAGCGTGTCAATGCTAAGAGGATACGGAATCGTCTCGGGGACAAAGACAGTGGAGCCGCCCCATGCAGCGTGGGGAATTCTGAAGAGAACTTGTGGGGGAATACCCCGCGCCATGCGGGCGCTCATTTTTGTTTAACAAGGAGATGTGCTCATGGTTCTGGAGGACGCACGTCAACAGGCACAAATCTTCCGGACCGGGTGGGTGCAAGACCCCGGCAAGCGTCGATAGTGAACGAAAACGCAAACAAAATGTACCCCTCTGACCCCTCCGACCCCTTCGGGGCCACCTCCTCTTCATAAGGGGAGGATCTCCAGGACCTGCAGGGATCGTCTCCGGCTTTACCGCGCAACCCTCCACTTGTCACGCGCCCGTTCCGGAAGACGGACGAGAAATACGGACGTTTGAAAATAAATATGCGAGCCGGCGGCCGTGCCGAGGATGGGAATGCGGCGGGTCAGTGCGCGTCGGGAGGACAGGGAAGGCGAGGGAGGTGCTCGAAGGGCCAGGGGAGCGCGTCATCGCCGGAGAGGAGCGGCACGACCTCGATCGGAGGGAGCGCCACGGGCCGACCGTAATACGTAGCCTCGGCGGTGGGTGTGGCGTGGATCGTCAGGAAGTGGGCCGTGAGCGGGTTTTGCCTGAGTTTTTTGTTAAGCGCACTGACGTGTTTGCTCACGTCGGCGGTCGTTTCCCAGGGCGCGAGGGAGTTGTACCGGGCCGTGTGTTGGCGTACGGAGGCTCGAAGGCATTCCACACGGGGATTGCCCGTGAGCCTCGTATTGGCGACCGAGCCTTCGGCTTGCGCGATCGCTTCGGCCAGGGTCAGAAGCGTGGCGGCTTCTCCCGGAGAAAGGCGCACCCCGGCCATCGGCTGACCGTCGGGGTCGTAGAGGTCCACCCGGCAACCGCCGACGCTCCGGTTGCCGAGGCGGCAGACCACCCGGGCCGGTCGGCGCTCGGGGCTCTGCGCCGGAGTCATCATCCGCAGAATGCGTTCCGGGTCCGGCGGCTTTCCGGCGACGGGGAAGCGCTCCTTCAGCAACTGGCGCAGCCGGGGAAAGCGCAGATCCACCCGATCGAGACGCACGAAGCCGGAACGGGTGGGGGTGGGGTAGAAGAAGTCAGGATCGCGTTCGAGAGCCGGAGGGGAAACGAGGATGTGGACGAGGCGGTCCGTGGGGCGGGCCAGGACCGTGAAGGCGCTCATCAGGTGGGCGCTCATCGTTTTGCGACCGCCGGCAATGGAGCCGACGACGGGCAGGTCCTGCGCCACGCGTTCGCCCACGACGCGGTAACAGCGTTCGGCGAAGCGGGCGTCGTCTTCTGCGTGCCGGATGTCGGGCAGGGGCGCGCCGTCGGAGCGGGTGGGGACGTGGAAGCGCACCGGTGGGCGACGGCCCCCGAGCACGCTCTCGCAGAAGGGGCGCCATCGGTCTTCGGCCTGCAACGGCATGCCCTCCACCGGATGGTGCCGCGCGCGACCGAACAAGCAGGCCTCCATGACGGCCCGCCCGACTTCTGTGGTGATCACATCGACGGCGGAGGGATGCAGGGGCGGATCATGCTGCCGCGCCAGAGACCACACCGTCTCGGTGAGCACCGCCGGCGAAGCGCCCATGACGATGATGAGGTGATAATCCTGCGGTGAGGTGGACGACATGTCGGAGGAGGGACGGAGCAGCACGAAACCTTGCCAAAATACGCACCGGCTCCTGCTTTTTCGCTACCTCCCGAAAAAACGCCTCCTTTTCCCTCCAATACCTATAGGTGCAATTCAGACGTTACAGACGATGTGATTGGCATTGTCTACATAGGGTTTCAATACCTAGAGGTGCAATTCAGACTTCACGGGAGAGCGACCGATTGCATTGGCACCCGGAACGTTTCAATACCTATAGGTGCAATTCAGACTGCTCTGAATTCACTTTAATTTTTGGAGGTTATCATGTTTCAATACCTATAGGTGCAATTCAGACTAACGGCCCAACAGGTCGAGCTGTGAAGTACGTGGAGTTTCAATACCTATAGGTGCAATTCAGACGTTCACTATACAAACGTCCATTATTCTCTCTTACGTTAAGTTTCAATACCTATAGGTGCAATTC
>NZ_JBWOPL010000049.1:0-41708 GCF_056451265.1 Rhodocaloribacter sp.
TGCCCGAGGGCCCGGGCGCGTTCTATCCCCCCACCGTGCTCACCGACGTGAAGCCGGGCATGCCCGCGTACGACGAAGAACTGTTCGGTCCCGTGGCCGCCGTCCTCCCCGTACGCGACGAAGCCGAGGCCATCCGCGTGGCGAACGACACCGTGTTTGGCCTTGGCGCGGCAGTCTTCACCGCCGAAGTGGCGCGGGGGCGGCGCATTGCGGTGGAGGAGCTGGAGGCAGGGAGCTGTTTCGTGAACACCTTCGTCCGCTCCGACCCGCGTCTGCCCTTCGGCGGCGTCAAAGAGAGCGGCTACGGGCGCGAACTGGCCGAGCCGGGCATCAAGGAGTTCGTCAATCTCAAGACCGTGTACGTGAAGTGAAGGGGGCGTATTTCGTCGTGCGTAATCGGGCGGGATAGGGGGGGGTATGGCATTGATCCGTGAGAAACGACACCGTCATTTCACACCTCGCCCCTGTGTTTTCGCAACACGGCAGGCGCTCCGCACTCTTACCTTCACCCTTGCGACAAAGACGAACCGCTTGCCGAAAAGACCTCCAGCACGCTTCAATGGGCGTTTTTCGCTTGAAACAGTCAACACCTAGCCTCGCAAGGAAAGGCATTGCTCTTTCGGGAGAGATTCATGGTATCCTGCTCTCTCGGAGGGCCGGGGTGAGGGGGAATCGAAGCGGTTTCGGTGGGTTCAAAGCGCACGGAGCGCCGAGGGGGTGCATCGAGGAGTCGGCCCCGATGGAATGCCGAAGGGATGGTGGTTCGCAGCCTTACCCTCCATTATAGGGACCTCCACGTTATACGGTCGGAAAGAAACAGTGACCGAATCAATTACCTCCGGTACGGGTATCTGACTCTACACGGAAACGCGATTCTCAAGCAAGTCCCCATGATTCGGAACATCAAAATTATCGTCGAGAAACATCCCGATGGCTACGTCGCCTATCCGGTAGGACTCAAAGGCGTCGTCGTTGCCGAGGGTGATTCCTTAGAAGAGGCGCTAGCTGAAGTCAAGTCCGCCATCGCATTTCACATCGAGACCTTCGGAAGCGAGGTGCTCGACGAGGAAGAGATGGCGCAGGAAGTCTTTGTGGCCGAAGCCGGTGTTTCGGTCTCATGAAGTTTCCGGTCGATGCGCCGCAGTCGCGCGTAATCAGAGCGTTGGAGCACTTGGGCTTCGTGCTCGTACGCGAGGGCAATCACATTGCGATGCGGCGTGAGAATTCGGATGGTAGTGTCACGCCGCTGACGATGCCGAATCATCGTCGGATCAAGCGTTCGACGTTGCGGACGATCTTGCGTCAGTCGGGGATATCGCGGGAGGAGTTCCTGGCAGCGTACGAGGCTGCATAACCCCTGAGGCTTTAGGGCTAATAAATGATACTAAGGAAATAATTGAGGAAATGTTCAATTAGACTTTTGCTAACAATTGGCTTAACTTGACGACAGGGCTGTGTAGATTTTTCAAGGTTGAAGCTCGCATAAAATTTATTATTTTTTAAGAATTTATACCCCGCAACCTGCTCCAAGTTAGTCAAAACGTTATATGCCTTGAAGCAACACTATCACAGAAACCGTTTCTGAAATGCCAATATTTTATATTAAAGGACAATCGCTGGTGCCGATACAGCAGCGTAATTTTCGCAAGGAGAAAGAACTCCAGGCGCTCATCGAAGCTAATCTCGGTCCTGTCTTCAATTGCCGATTCGTAGCGTCTGAGTTTTCAACGGGAGCCGTTCATGCGGGCCGAATCGATACGCTTGCGCTGTCCGAAGACAATAATCCCGTTATAATCGAGTATAAGAAAGTTGAATCGTCGGAGCTGATTAATCAAAGCCTGTTCTACCTACATTGGCTGCAAGATCACCGAGGCGACTTCGAGATCGCTGCTCAGAAGGCTCTCGGCCCAAGTGCAGAGGTAGATTGGTCTGACACCCGCGTGATCTGCATTGCCCCGAATTACAAGAAGTACGACATCCTGGCCGTGCAGGTCATGGGCGCAAACATTGAACTCTGGCGGTACAGGCTCTTCGACAATTCTACGATCTACCTTGAGGAAGTTTATCAACGTTCCGTCACGGTCCATCCATCGATGAGCACTGACGGCAAAGATCCCGTCATGGTAGCGGCAGGCAAGAAAGCGGCCATTACAAGAGCAACAGCCGTTTACACGTTCGAGGAACATATTGAAGGGAAATCAGAAAAGATCAAAGGGTTGGTCTTTGCAATACAAGATTATATCGTAAACCTGGATTCGGCTGTCGAGGAAGTGCCAAAGAAATACTATATCGCCTATAAAATATCGCAGAACATCATGTGCATGGAGGTTCAACGACAACGGCTGTTGTTGTATCTAAAACTAGATCCCAAACAGTATGACAGCCTACCCAAGAATACCCGAGATGTGACAGATATTGGACATTATGGCACCGGCGACCTTGAACTGTCGGTAAGTTCAGAGGAAGACTTGGAAGTCGCAAAGCATTATATTGAAATGGCTTACCAGAGAATAGGAGGGTGAATGGCATATAACTAACCAGGCGCTCCAGGTAAAAATGGGCAAGACGGTCTTGCCCATTGCAAGCCTCAGGTCTATGTTGCTGTAGTTGAAAGTTGTGCCGCAAGCCCACTGCACCGGAAGTTAGATGTAGTACACATCAGTGAATAATAAAGCTGAAAAATTATAATAGATATAGAGTGGTTAATAAGTGAATTAATTTTGGCATTCCAGCAATACCTAAAGGCAGGAGGAAAAAGTATAGCTTAAGCTTCACAGGAAGCCGAGGGGCTTAGTGCGATCCTGAGAAATCTGACAATACATGAAGGTGTTGCCGAAGAAGTCGAAAAATTTAGAGGCTCTACAGGAGTAAAGGAACAGGTGAGTCGCTTCCCTGCTCTGAATGAGAATGGCACAGCAAAATATCGAGGCTAACCATCAGCGGAGATGCGGCGCGTATGGGATTTGTATTCTACTCGTCCAGAAGCAGTAGAAATCATGGCAAAAGCAATAATAGACGCATTTGCAAAAGGTTAGATCAAGGAGGAGTGCATAACAAGGCCACCAATACGGATGAAAAGCGCGCCGGTGTTGAAATCAACTTCCCTGCAGGGCCTCGGAAACGCCCATCTCGGAAGCGAGAGGGGTATCGGGACCTGTGGAACGGCGGGAGAAGTTGCGTCTACGAAGCCGCCATTGCCCGTTCGGCCAACGTGCTCCACCGGTCCATATCGGCTTCCAGTTCGGTCAGAAGGGCCTGCATCTCGGTGGAGAGGGCCGAAACGGTTTCGAAATCGCCTGCCAGGGTGGCCAGTTGCGCTTCGATTGCAGCCTTGCGTGTTTCGGCCTCGGAGATGCGGGCCTCGAGGGCTTCCAGTTCGCGCTGTTCCTTGTACGACAGCTTGCGGTTTTCGGGGGGGCGCCGACGGGGTTTCTCGGACTTGACCTTTCGGGGTGTTTCAGTCGCCGGTTTCGTCCCTGCTTCGCGCGCCTGAACCTCCAGAAATGCACGATAATTGCCGGGATAGATGCGGATGTGTCCGTCGCCCTCGAAGCGCAAAAGGTGGTCTACGGTGCGGTCGAGGAAGTATCGGTCGTGTGAGACGACGACGAGGCATCCGGCGAAGGAATCGAGGTAGGCTTCGAGGGCGACGAGCGTGGGGATGTCGAAGTCGTTGGTCGGTTCATCGAGGAGGAGCACGTTGGGCGCGCCCATGAGGAGCCGGAGGAGATGGAGCCGTCGCCGTTCTCCCCCCGAGAGGCTCCCGACGAACGTGTACTGCGCCTTCGGTGGGAACAGGAACCGCTCCAGCATCTGGCTCGCCGTGATCACGGAGCCGTCAGCCGTGGTTACGTTTTCCGCGACCTCCCGGACGTATTCGATCACGCGCAGATCGTCCTTGAGCGCTCGGCTCTCCTGATCGTAATAGCCCATCACGACCGTTTGTCCCACCGCCACGGTCCCGGTATCGGGCGAAATACGTCCGGCGATGAGTTCGAGGAGGGTGGTCTTTCCCGAGCCATTCGGACCGATGATGCCGATGCGGTCGTCGCGAGTGAAGTTGAACGAGAAATCGCGGATGAGCGTTTGCCCGTCATACGCCTTCGAGACGCCTTCGAGGTCAACCACCCGGTTGCCCAGGCGCGAAGCTGCTGCGGCCAGTTCGAGCGACGCTTCGGGCTGCTCTTTCGGCGTCGCCATGAGGTCCATCGCGCGGTCGATACGGGCCTTTTGCTTGGTGGTGCGGGCTTTTGCGCCGCGCCGGAGCCAGGCCAGTTCCCGGCGGATCAGCCCCTGCCGCTTCCGGTCCTCCGCCTTGCGTTGGGTTTCGCGTTTCGCCTTTTGCTCCAGATAGTAGGTGTAATTCCCCTCGAAACGGTTGACCCGTCCCCGTTCTATTTCGAGCATTCGGTTCGTGACCCGGTCGAGGAAATATCGGTCGTGGGTGACAAGCAGGAGCGCGCCGGTATATCGGGCGAGATAAGCTTCGAGCCAGCCGATGGTGTCGGCGTCGAGGTGGTTGGTGGGCTCGTCGAGGAGGAGGAGGTCGGGTTGTAGGATGAGGGCTCGGGCGAGGGCCACCCGCTTGCGTTGCCCCCCGGAGAGCATCGCGATGCGGGCGGTGGTATCGGTGATGCCGAGTCGACTCAGTATGGCTTCGGCCCGCGCTTCCAACTCCCAGCCGCCCGACATATCGAGCGCGTGGGCCAGGTCCGTCACGCGCTGGAGGAGGGCTTCATCCGCGCCGCCCGCCTCGGCAAGCGCCCGGGTCGCGGCCTCGTAATCATGCAACCGCCGCATGGCTTCGTCGCCACCGGAGAAGACGGCGTCGCGTACCGACTGGTCGGTTGCGAAGGCGGGGTTCTGGGGCAGGTAAGCGACGTGTTTCCCACGCGCCGGCATCACGCGCCCGCCGTCGGGCGACTCGGTCCCCGCGATGATCCGGAGGAGCGTCGACTTCCCGCACCCGTTCGGCCCGATGATCCCCATCTTCTCGTCGTCTTCCAGACTGAAGGTCACCGCTTCGAAGAGCGGATCCATGCCGTAACTTTTGGAGACCGATTCGAGGGTGAGGACGTTCATGGGTGGCGCGAGGGTGGGTCGGTCGGGGGACGGGCGCGTGCTCGGCGGAGCCCGGGGCCGGGAGCGGGAGAAAGAAGGTCAGGCGCGTCGCATACGTTTCGCCTGACGGGGCTCACCACTCATTTTCCTCTTTCGTCACGCCCATTTCGACGGGGACGGGATACTTCGCCGTGAAGCAGGCATTGCAATAGCCGTGGGGGCCGTCGTTGGCCGAGCGGACAGCGCGCATCAGCCCTTTTTCCGAGAGGTACGCCAGCGAATCGACGCCGAGCCATTTTTGCATGGCTTCGAGGTCGTCGAACTGGTTGGCGAACAGCTCTTCGGCGCTGGGGAAGTCCATTCCGTAGAAGCACGGGCTGATGACCGGCGGCGAGGCGACGCGGAAGTGCACTTCCTTCGCGCCGGCTTCGCGGACCATGTTCACGAGGAACTTCGCCGTGGTGCCGCGCACGATGGAGTCGTCCACCATCACCACGATGCGGTCCTTGAGCACGCCCTCGACGGTGTTGAACTTGCTCCGCACTTTCTGCTCGCGGCGGTTCTGCCCGGGCGAGATGAAGGTGCGCCCGACGTAGTGGTTGCGGATGAGCCCGATCTCGTACCGGCACCGATAGCCGAGTTTCCGGCATTCGCTCACGAAGCCGAGCGTGGCCGTGTTTGACGAGTCCGGCACAGCGATGACGATGGGCTGCTTCTCGTGCATCGGCGCTTTGGGCACGGGCGCGTCATGGGCGAGCTGTTTGCCGATCTTCCGGCGCACCTTGTCCACCATCTCGCCGAAGATCTTCGAGTCGGGACGGGAGAAGTAGACGTATTCGAAGACGCACTGGCTGACGCCGTGATGGCGGGCGAGGTGATAGCTCTCGAAGCGGCCCGTCTCGCAGCCTTTCCGGTTGATGACGAGCACTTCGCCCGGCTCGATGTCGCGGATGTACTCGGCCCCGATCATGTCGAAGGCGCACGTTTCGCTGGCGACGCAATAGGCCGGGCCGCCGTCGCGGTCGGCGTCGCCGAGGCGGCCGAGCGCAAGGGGGCGGAAGCCGTTCGGGTCGCGCACGGCGATGAGGCTGTCGTCGGTGAGGATGACGAGCGAGAACGCGCCTTCGACCTGTGTGAGCGCGTCGAGGATCTGGTCGATCTGTTTGCGCCGGGCGCTCTGCGCGATCAGGTGGAGGATGAGTTCGCTGTCGCTGGTAGTCAGAAAGAGGGTGCCGCGCTGGCTGAAGCTGTTGCGCAGTTCGCGGGCGTTCGAGAGGTTGCCGTTGTGCGCCAGGGCCAGGTTGCCGTCGCGGTAATGCACCACGAACGGCTGGATGTTCGCCCGGTTGTCGGCGGCGCCGCTGGTCGAATAGCGGTTGTGCCCGATGCCCGCGCGTCCGAGCAACTTCGTCTCGAAAATTCGGGGATCGTCGAAGACGTCGAGCACCAGCCCCTGATCCTTGTGGTAGGGCATCACCCGGCGTTTCTTGCGCTCGTCATACGTGGACGTGACGATGCCCGCGGATTCCTGTCCCCGATGCTGGAGGGCGTGAAGCCCGTAGTAAATGTGCTGCGCGGCATTGTCCGCATTGAAGATGCCGAAGATGCCGCAATACTCTTTGATGCGTCGCATAAGACAGGGCGCGGATGGACCGCCCGTTGGATTCGGAAGAAATTGGGGGCCGGGGGTAAAATACGGAAACGACGAACGGCGCGTGTGGGTTTTCGGTGTTTTTTTCAAAGCAGAATGAAGCCGGCGGCAAGGAGGATGCCGAAAGCGTCGGCGGCGAGGTCGCGGCGGCTGAAGGTGCGTCGGGGACCCGCGCGCCAGTCATACAACTCCTTGCCGAGCCCGAGCGCCGCCCCGAAGCCCATCGACACCGGAAGCGCCCGCCGCTCGGACCACCCGGCCTTCCGGACCAGCGTGTATTGCCCGCCGATGACGCTGAGGAAGGCAAAGGCCGCATGCTGCGCTTTGTCGAAGGCGAGCCAGCGGTCGGGCGCCGGGAGCCGGATGAGGGGGGGCGCGGCGGGGGGATGCACGAGCCGGGCGCGCACCTCGGCGTGCGTCGGCTTCGGCTGCGCGTGAGCCCTGCCGCCGAAGCCGGACGCCGTCACGATCAGCGCGAGCCCGACGGCCCATCGCGCCGTGGCACGCGCCGGTCCCGAAAACGTGCCGCCCTCACGGCGACTCGGAGACGCCTTTCTCGGAAATTTCTTTGTTCTCAAGGGGCGGTTCATAGCGCACGAGCACCTGCCCGATGCGGTGATTTTCGATCGTCTCGACGCGCATGCGCAAGCCCTTGTAGGTCACCTCCGTGCCGACCGACGGGATCGCGCCGGTGAGGTGGAAGATCAGGCCGCCGAGCGTCTCGAAGTCGAAGCTTTCCGTGTCCAGGTCGACGCCCAGCAACTCGTTGAGATCGTCGAGGTTGATGCGGGCGTCGCACCGGTAGGTGTGATCGTCGATTTTCTCGTAGAGTCGTTCCTCGGACTCGTCGTGCTCGTCGCGGATGTCGCCGACGATCTCTTCGAGCACGTTCTCGAGCGTCACCAGGCCCGCCGTCCCCCCGTATTCATCCACCACGATGGCGATGTGGGTTTTCTTGGCCTGGAAGTCTCGGAGGAGGTCGTCGAGTTTTTTGCCGAGTGGGACGAACATGGTGGGGCGGGCCAGCCGCGTCCAGTCGACGTGTTGTCGTCCGTTGCTTCCGGAGAGGAAGCGAAGCAGGTCTTTGGCGTAGATGATGCCGAGGATGTTGTCGAGGTGTTCGACGTAGAGGGGCAGGCGCGAATGCCCGCTGGTCCGGATCGTTTCGATGGCTTCGGAGAGGGTGGCCGTCACGGGCAAGGCCACGATGTCGAGCCGGCTGACCATGATTTCGCGCACGGTCGTCTCGCCGAACTCGACGATGGAGTGGATGAGGGCTTTCTCTTCTTCTTCCAGGGTGCCGTGGGCCTCTCCGATCTCGGCCATGGCTTTGAGGTCCTCTCCCGAGATGGGGCGGGCGCTCGGTTTGATGCGGTCCTGGAGGGCGCGCATGATGCGGGCGAGGGCGCCGGAGATGGGGTGGAGCACCCGATGGAAGAGCAGAAGCGGTCCGGAGATCGCCCGGCTGAAGGCGCGTGCGTGCCGCGTGGCGATGAGCTTCGGGGTGATCTCGCTCACCACGAGCAGCACGAACGTCAGGGCGATGACCTCGAGGAAGACGGTCAGGCCGGGACTCCAGCCAAAGGCGCGGGCCGCCTGATGCGTCATGAGCGCCGCGAGGATGGCCGCCGCCACGTTGACCAGCGTGTTGAGGATGAGGATGGTGATCAGCAACGAGCGAGGTTGACTGAGCAGCTTGAGCACCCGCCGCCCGGCCCGGTCGTGCGCCTGCGCGAGCGCGTCCCGGTCGGCGGCGCTGAGGGAGAAGAGCGCCACCTCGGAGCCGGAGACGAAAGCCGAGACGAACAGGAGAAGCGCAAAGAGGCCCAACGCGACGGCGAAGACGCCGGGATCCAGCGAGGAAGGGGGCGTTTGCTGTACGAGAAAATGTGCGAGCGCTAACGGAGGAGAGTCAGGGTCCAAGGCCGGTGAGGGGCGGTCCCTCGGCTAGTTCAACAGGCAGGTGGAACCTACGCGCAGAGAAGTCCAATGCGGAAACTACGATGAGGCCGCGAGCGGAGTTCCGTACGGATGCGCCGGAAGGGTTCCTAGAAATACGTTCCCGTGGCGACGATGAAGATGAGGAGGATGAGGATGACCACCGGGCACACGTAGCGGATCAGGAAACTCCACAGACCGGCGGCCGGGAGGCGGTCGCCGCTGGCTTCGAGCGAGGCGAGCGCCTTCGGGATGCCCCAGTTCCATCCAACGAATACGCAGATGAGGAACGCACCGAGGCTGAGCGAATAGTTGCCCCAGATGTTGTTGTTGAGCGTCAGGAAATCCCAGGAGAAGAGGCCGCCCGCGCCGAGTTCGTCGACGGCCCCCTGCGAGAGCGCAGACGGAACGGCCAACAGGAAGCAGGCACCTCCGATGGTCCACGCCGCTCTGTCCCGGCGCCAGCCGCGTTCGTCCACGAAGTACGAAACGATCACTTCAAGCAGGCTGATCGTGGAGGTGAGCGCGGCAATGGCGAGCAACGTATAGAAGGCGACGGCGAATAACGTCCCGGCGGGCATGGCGTTGAAGATCGTCGGGAGGACGACGAAGACCAGGCCGGGGCCGCCGCTCGGATCGCCGCCGGTGGCGAAAAGGGCGGGGAAGATGATCAATCCCGCCATGATGGCGATGAACGTATCGAAGAAAGCCACCGAGATGCCCGCGAACGGCATGTTCTCCTTCTCCGGCAGATACGAGCCGTACGTGATCATCGCGCCCATGCCCAGGCTGAGGCTGAAAAGCGCCTGCCCGAGCGCGCTCATGATGACGGTGGTGGTGATCTTGGAGAAGTCGGGTTTGAACAGGTAGCTGATGCCGGCCCCCGCGCCGGGCAGCGTCATGGCCCGGATGACGAGGATGAGCAGAATGACGAACAACAGCGGCATCAGGATTTTCGTCGCGCGTTCGATGCCGCCGGAGATGCCGCCCCGCACGACGACGACGGTCAGCAGGATAAAAACCCCGGCCAGCACGATGGCCCAGAAAGGATCGGCGACGAGGGAGGTGAAGATGTCGGCGCTTGCGCCTGGATCGGCTACGGCGGCCAGGCCGCCGGTGGCAGCCATATACAGATAGGCGAGCGTCCACCCGGCGACGACGCTGTAAAAGGCCAAGACGCCGAATCCGGTGAGCACGCCGAGTCCCCCCACCGCCGGCCAGAACTTGCTGTCGGTCAATGCCTTGAAAGCGCCGACGGGGTTGCGTTGCGTCTTTCGTCCGATGGCCAGTTCGGCCAGCAGCACCGGGATGCCGATGAGCGCCACGAACCCGAGGTAGATGAGCACGAAGGCGCCGCCGCCGTGCTCGCCCGCCGTATAGGGGAAGCGCCAGATGTTGCCCAGACCGATAGCCGAACCGGCGGCTGCGAGGATGAAACCGAGTTTACCGCTCCATTGACCGCGATCAACCGATGGTGCAGACATAAAGGGCTCCTTGTTTGGATGGGGTCGTACGGCGTTGGTGGCTTATGCGAAGCGCGCGCCGGGAGGTGAGACAGAAAACGTGGTGCGGTGGCCATAACGAGGCGCATCCCTCTGTTCCGGCAAACGCCCCCAATAACCTTCACGGTGAGCTAAAAATCAAGGAGAAAGTGAGAATACATGTGTGGGGTTCAAGGGGGGCGGGCGAGAGGAACCGCATAAAAGCGGCGCCACATAAAAAAAGCGCCGCCTCCGGGAAGGAGACGGCGCTCGTTGGGGATCGACGTGGAGGAACGTTCTAGAACGGAAGGTCGTCGTCGGGCGCGAACGTGTAGTCGTCGCCGGCGGGTTGCCGGGGCTGCGCCTTCGCCTGCTGTTGCGGGCGCGCGCCCGGGCTGCCCTGGTTGAAGCCGCCGCCGGCGCCGCCGTCGCGGCTGCCGAGGATCAGCATCTCGCGGGCCTTGACCTCGGTGGTGTACCGCGTGTTGCCGTCGCGGTCCTCCCACGAGCGCGTCTGAAGCGAACCCTCGAAGTAGACCTGCGAACCCTTCTTGAGGTATTCATTGCAGATCTCGGCGAGCCGGCTCCAGGCCACCACGGTGTGCCATTCCGTCTTCTCGACCCATTCGCCGTTGGCGTCCTTGTACGACTCGCTCGTCGCCAGACGCATGTTGCAAACGGCCGTGCCGTTGCCCGTGTAGCGCAGTTCGGGATCCTGACCGAGGTTGCCGATGAGGATGACCTTGTTGATGCCACGTGCCATAATTACACCTCCTGTGTTTTGGTTGATACATGAGCCCCTGGCGATTCTACATGAGTCCACCGACCGACCCTCCCCTCGGAGAAAGCCGCCCGGCCAGTCCTGACTTCATCACACGAATCCACCAGAAGATGTAATGATTCAAAAAATCAAGAAACGATCGCCTGCCGGAAAATCCACCCGGGAAATCCCGGCGTCGGCGCGTTGAACCTGACGTTCGGAGGCAAGATACCGAGGCGCGGTGTCAACCCTGTGTCATAACCCGAGAAGAAAAAAACAAAATTTCTTCTGAGGGGTTGACGGGAGACGCGATGCCTCGCGCCCAAACCCCTTCTCCACACCGAAACATACCCCCCGACGCTCCCTTCATGCCCGACGAAAAAATTTACGACCCGCAGTTCCACGAACCCCCCGAGGGCCGCGAAGCCTACGCCGACTTCGTCGCCATCGTGCGGCAACTCCGGCGCGACTGCCCCTGGGACCGCGAACAGACCCACGAGTCCGTCAAACACCTGCTCATCGAAGAGGCCTATGAAACCGTCGAGGCCATCGACGAGGAGAACTGGGAGGAGTTAAAAAAGGAACTCGGCGACCTGCTCCTCCACGTCGTCTTTCACAGCGTGATGGCCGAGGAGGACGGACGCTTCACGATGAAAGAGGTCATCGACACCGAAGCGGCCAAGCTCATCCGACGCCACCCGCACGTCTTCGGCGACACGGAGGTGGCGGACGTGGACGAGGTGCTGAGCAACTGGGAACAGATCAAACGCACCGAAGGCGAGGGACAGCAGCGACGCTCGGTGCTCGAAGGTGTGCCTGCGCATCTGCCGTCGCTCCTCCGAGCCTTTCGCATTCAGGAGAAAGCCGCCGGCGTCGGGTTCGATTTCCCGGAGCGGGACGGCGCATGGGAGAAGGTGGAGGAGGAAATCCACGAGTTTCGCCGGCTCGCCGACGGGGACGCCTCGCCGTCGGCGAGGGAGGAGGAGTTCGGCGATCTGCTCTTTGCCCTCGTGAACTATGCGCGTCTGACGGGCATCAACCCGGAGAATGCCCTGCGCCGCACCAACGACAAGTTCGTCCGCCGCTTCCGGCACATCGAGCGCCGCCTCGACGAGACCGGACAGTCGCCTTCCGACGCCGATCTCGCCGCCATGGACCGGCTGTGGGACGAGGCAAAAACGCTCGAACGGTAGCGCGTTTGATTATTGGAACGTTTGGTCGTTGAAAGGCGAGGTTCTGTGACGACCCGACGTTATCATGTTCTAACGCGCAACGTTTCATCCTTTAATGCGCGAACGCACTATGGTCATGACGCTTGAAGCCATCGCCACGGGCAATCCTTCGCTGCGGCGTGCGCAGTCGTTTGCGGCTTCGTTCATGCAGCGCGTGGAGAGCCAGCCCGAAGCGCTCCGGCGTCGGCTGCCGCAGATCTACGAGCGCTCCGGCATCGACTATCGGTTCTCATGCGTCGAGGACTACGTGCGGGAGCCGGAGGACTGGGACTTCTTCCCGCCGGACTGGTCGCTTCGTCCCGAGCCGACGACGGGCGCGCGGAACCGGAGGTACCGGGAGGCGGCCGTGCCTCTGGCGGAGGGCGTGGCGCGGGAGGCGCTCGAACGGGCAGGTCTTGCGCCGGAGGAGGTCACCCATGTCATCGCCGTGAGTTGTACGGGGTTTTTTGCGCCGGGCCTCGACATCGAACTGGTCAGACGCCTCGGCCTCTCGCCCCATACCCGCCGCGCCGTGATCGGCTTCATGGGCTGTTATGCCGCCTTCAACGCGCTCCGCGTGGCGGAGGGCTTCTGCCGGTCCCGCCCCGATGCGCGGGTGCTCCTCGTGTGCGTCGAGCTGTGCACGCTTCATTTTCAGGTGAGCCGGACGCTCGAGAGCGCCGTCGTCAATGCCCTCTTCTCCGACGGCGCGGCCGCGGCCGTCCTCGCAGCCCGCCCCGAGGCTGAAGCGAACGGACGGCTCGCCTACGCGGGCGACCACTGCCTCCTCGACGACGATTCGATGGACCACATGACGTGGGACGTGGGCGACACCGGCTTCCGTATGGGCCTTTCAAGCCGCGTGCCCGCCGTCCTCGCGCGCCGCCTGCCCGCGTTCCTCGACGGCCTCCTCGCGCCGCACGGCCTCTCCCGGGAAGCCGTCGATTTCTGGGCGATCCATCCGGGTGGACGCGCCATCGTCGAGAAGGCTCGCGACGTGCTCGGCCTCTCCGAAGCAGCCGTGCGCGACAGCCTCGAAGTGCTCCGTCTGCACGGCAACATGAGCTCGCCCACCATCTTTTTCGTGCTCAGGCGGTTCCTCGACCGGCTCGACGACGGGGCGGACCTCCGGACCGGCGTCGCGACGGCCTTCGGGCCGGGTCTCACACTCGAAGGCTGCCTCTGGCGACGGATCGACGGATAGGGCCGGTTCCGTAGACGCCGCAGGCGCGCCGCGTCGGTCGGGCGCATGCCTTATCTTCGACCGAGTCCTTCGCCATTCAAGCACGCCTGAGCAACGGATATGGAACAGTCCCGGCCGGAAACGCACGTCCCCGCCCTCGTCGTCGGATGGGTGCTGGCCGGTATCTTCGACGAGGTGGACCGTGCGGCGATCCGGCTGGCGCGAACGGACGTGCTCCGGCGTCTGGAGGAGGCGTTCCCGGCGTTCGAGTGGCGGATGCCGGTCGTGCGCCGCACCGAACTCGGGCAGGCGCGGCGCATCGAGCCGGTGGAACTGCTCGACGCCGGGGTGATCGAGCGCGACGCGAACCGGTGGGACTTCGTCTTCGTCGTCACGGCGGCGGACCTTCAAAGCTATTTCCGGCCGTACGCGCTTGCCGCTCCGGCCCAGTCCATCGACTGCGCCGCGCTCTCGACGGCGCGCCTCGACCCCGACATGACCGAGGGGGACCTGCCCCGCGACGAGCGCATCGCCTTGCTCGCGCAACGCATCGGGGCGCTGGCGCTTCATCTCTTCGGCCACCTCAACGACGCGCCCCACAGCGAGCACCCCGAGGATTACATGTACGATTTCCGGGCCGTGACCGATCTCGACCGCATGACCCGGTTCTCGGAGGAAACGCGGAAGGTGCTCGAAGAAGCTCTCACCGAAGCGGCGGACCTCCGGCTCGAAGAGGAGCACGGCGTCCCGCGCGGGGCGTTTCGCTTCTATCTGCATGCCCTCACCGATCGACGGGAGGAGATCTTCAGCGCCGTCCTTCAGGTGCGTCCGTGGCGCTTCCCGTTTCAATTCAGCAAACTTACCACTGCGGCGGCCTCCACGCTCATCGCCCTCATGATCTCGGCGGAGGCGTGGGACCTCGGCATGCGCCAGTCGGCGGCGCACGTGGCGGTGCTCTCGGCGCTGGCCCTCGCCGGGACGAGCTATTATCTGATCCACAAACAAAACCTGATCCTCCACCGGCACGCCCGGCGGCTGACCGAACAGCAGGCAGTCACGGCGCTCTCCGTCATCTTCGCCGTGGTGCTCGGGATGTTCACCACGTACGTGCTGCTCTTCCTCACCACCGTGGCGCTCGGACAGACGCTCTTTACCCCCGACCTCATCGGAGAATGGGCGACCTCGCTCCACGGCGACGTCAATTCGGCCCACTACTTCAGCTTCGCCGGCTTCGTGGCCGCGCTCGGCATCAGCATCGGCGCGCTCGGCGCTTCGTTCGAGGAGCAGGGCTACTTCCGCCACGTCGCCTACGTGGACGAGGAGACGTGAGGGGCGTCAGGCGCCCACCAAACCTTCTTCAGTTCGCACCCTCAAAAGAGACGTTCAAGCTTGATTTAAAAGCAAGGTATCTTGACCTTAGATGTCTCCGAGTAATTGAGGCCTAAGAACTGCGAATAGCAAAATTGATCGAACCAGTTCATCTGACCGTGCTGTTTGAAATTGAAATGCGATATTGATATGATCGGACAGGCGGATCCCTGATCCGCTTTCCATGCTCAATAATCTGAGGTTACGTTGCCATAACATCGTCAGGGTGAAGTAAATGAGTGTTACTGAAAAATTGCATGAGGCCCGAAAAGAATTATTGGATTTCAGTCTTCGAAATCCATTGGTAAATTTCCGTCGTCTCAAAGCCAAGGGGATAGAGGTTGTGGATGAAATTCCGAAAGAAATCTTCCGCATACTGGTGCTTGAGGGTAAGGCAATGTCTTTTCTTCCGGCTCCCGATGGAGAGGCGGATGAAGGCGATGAACTGTTTGAACAGCCTGAAGATGATTCGGGAAATGGTGTTGCGGCCCGTCACGTTGACAGCAAGTTGCAAACCTCACACTCCTCGGCAAAGCTTCAAAAACGGTTGCTTAACACCTTCTATACGGCTCGAACCCATATGGAGGAGAGAGGGGTCAATGTGCTTTTTTTGGCGCTTGGTATGCTCGAGTGGTACGAGTCCGAGTCAACTGAGAAGAAACGGAGGGCGCCTCTCGTATTGATACCCGTAGAGTTATACCGCAGCAGTGCTCAAACGCGATTCAAACTTTCCTTCACGGAAGAAGATATCGGTGGGAATCTGTCATTACAGGCAAAATTAAAGACCGAATTCGGTATCGATTTACCAATAGTAGAGACAACGTATGATCAATTTGAAATTGATGCTTACTTCGATGATATCTGCAAATCCATAGAGCATATGCGGCGATGGATGGTGGATCGAAAGGCTATAGAACTTGGATTTTTCTCTTTTGGCAAATTCCTTATGTATAATGATCTCGACGTGAAGCGATGGCCGAAAAGTGTGTCACCTGAAGATCATCCTGTATTTGAAAGCTTGTTTGGTGAGGGGTTTCCACAAGCAGAGGGGCGCCTCGAAGAAACGGCTCATTTGGATGATCACCTGGATCCGAAGCAGGTGTATCAGGTGATGGATGCCGACAGCACACAAACGCTGGCGATCCTCGATGCTGTAAAAGGAAACAATCTCGTAATTCAGGGGCCTCCGGGCACAGGTAAGTCGCAAACCATTACCAATCTTATTGCGGAGGCTCTTGCTCAGGGTCGCAAGGTATTGTTTGTATCTGAGAAGATGGCGGCTCTTGAGGTGGTGAAACGACGTCTGGACGCCATTGGTATCGGTGATGCTTGTCTCGAGCTGCACAGTCATAAAACCAAAAAGAAGGCGGTTCTGGAAGAGATCGCAAGAACGCTTCGATTAGGGAGGCCAAACCATGTAAATTTTGAAGATAAATATGAAACCCTGATTGATGCGCGGGACCGATTGAATGCGTATAGCACGGCTATCAATACTCCTGTCGGCGAGAGCGGCGTTACGCCCCAACAGGCATTTGGACATCTGGTGCGTCTGCAACGTCTGCAAGAACAGGAGAACATTCGGTTTCCTCTGCTTGAATGCGAGGAGATGCAATTCTGGACGAGCGCTCAGTTTTCCAGGCGTCGCGCCCTTGTGGAACAGGTGCAGGCTCTTGTTGCCCAGATGGGGCTTCCTAAAGAACATCCCTTCTGGGGCGTTCAGCTTGCTCGGTTTCTTCCTACCGAAAAACCTGCTATCATTGATTCGGCCGAACGAGCAAAGGCTGCCACGAGGCATCTGCAATCAGTCGCGAAAGCATTAGCATCGGATCTTCTTCTGCCTGAACCTCTGGGGCCTGTCGAGGCCGGCGTGTTATGCCGCGCGGCGCGTCGTGCACTGGAAGCGCCAGAGTTTCAGGACGTGAACCTGCGCCCGGCAGAATGGGCGGCCCGACGCAGGCAAGTTGAAGCTTTACTCCGTGATGGTGAGAAATATCGTCAGATACACCTGAAGTATGATGCGCAGCTTATTCCGGAGGTCTGGACTCAGGATGTGCTTGCCATTCGTCAACACTTGGCAGCTCATGGAAAAAAATGGTGGCGTTTTCTCATAGGCGACTTTCGCCGTGCCAAAAGCGAGCTTGCAGGGTATTGCGCTCAACCCTTGCCCAAAGAATATGACGCGCGGCTAGCCATTGTGGAAGCTGTTATGGAAGCTCAGCGTTTGTCTAAAGCCATTCAGGCACATGATGAGGTCGGAGGCTTTCTGTTTGGCACGCAATGGCAAGGAGTGGATTCTGATTGGGCGGTACTATCTCAAATCACCCGGTGGGTAGAAAAACTCCATCAAGACATCGAGCATGGAGAGTTACCGCGTGGTTTAATTGATTTCTTGGTGGGTGGACCGGATCTGGAAAAGCTAGAGCCGGAAGTTACCGAAGTAGAGCAAGCACTCAGGGCACACGAACCGGTTGCTGCTGAGATTGCCAATCGTCTCAAACTGAATACGGAGGTGCGTTTCGAAGATGGGAAGCCCCTCTCAGGGCAGAGTTTTGATGCGCAAGTGGCCCTTTATGAGGCTGTAATCAGCAATACGGACCGCTTGCATGATATGGTTTCTTATCGTCATAAGTCCCGGACCATGCAAGAGGAGGAAATGGCTTTTTTCCTACCCGTTGCAGAAAATTGGTCTCATGCTTCGAGCCGCCTCACGGATGCTTTTCGTTTTAACTGGTACAACCAGCTTGTCGTTCGAGCTATGCGAGAGCGTCCCGCATTGGCTCGTTTCGACGGCGCCGGTCACAACTCTACCGCGGAAACCTTTTGCCGCCTGGATGCGGAAACTTTCCAGGTCAATCGAGTCCGTCTGGCTCTTAAACACTGGAGGCAACTCCCAAGGAATAGTGCCTTTGGACAAATGAGCCTCTTGCGGCACGAGATGCAGAGAAGGCGAGGACATCTTCCGATACGACGGCTCATAGAAAAAGCCGGCAATGCCATCCAGGCAATAAAGCCTGTATTTATGATGAGCCCGATGTCCATTGCCATGTATCTGCCCCCTGGAAGCATTTCTTTCGAAATGGTCATTTTCGATGAAGCAAGTCAGGTGAAGCCCGTTGATGCGTTCGGCGCCATTTTGCGGGCCAAGCAAGCCGTGGTAGTCGGTGATAGTAAGCAGCTCCCGCCCACCAGTTTTTTTGAAAGTATGGTTGCTGAGGAGGATGAAGATGAAGAGGATGAGGTTACGATGCGGCCCGGCGACGTAGAAAGCGTACTCGCGCTCTTCGCTTCAAAAAACGCTCCCGAGCGAATGCTCCGATGGCATTATCGTAGTCGTCATGATTCTCTCATTGCGGTGTCGAACCGGGAATTCTATGACAGCCGGTTGATCGCCTTTCCAAGTCCTGACAAAGAGCGCGCATCTTTAGGTTTGCGTTTTCATTATCTGCCGGACACGTATTATGATCGAGGCGGTTCAAGGGCCAATAAGGGGGAAGCGCGAGCGGTGGCTGAGACCGTCATGCAACATGCGCGGGAGAACCCCCAGTGGACCCTGGGGGTGGCCGCTTTCAGTCAGGCGCAGGCCGAAGCCGTCCTGAATCAACTTGAATTGCTTCGGCGAAAAGATCCTTCTTGTGAATCATTCTTTAACGGACATCCGGAGGAACCTTTTTTCGTCAAAAACCTGGAGAATGTACAGGGTGATGAGCGGGATGTGATCTACATCAGTGTCGGTTATGGTCGAGATGCCAACGGAAAGCTAACCATGAATTTTGGCCCTCTCAACCGAGATGGCGGAGAACGACGGCTGAACGTGCTCATCACGCGTGCTCGAAGGCGGTGTGAGGTGTTTAGCAATATTCGAGCGGATGATATTGATCTTGGGCGCACGAATGCGCGGGGCGTTGTTGCTCTGAAGCGCTATTTGCACTACGCCGAAACCGGGGAATTAGAAATGCCCGAATTTACGGGGCGAGGCGCCGATTCCGTCTTCGAAGAGGCCGTGGCAGATGCGATCCGAAAGCACGGATACACGGTGCATCATCAGGTAGGATCTGCCGGTTATTATATTGACTTGGCCGTGGTCGACCCGGACGCACCTGGACGTTATTTGCTTGGCATTGAATGTGATGGCGCAAGCTATCACAGCGCTCGGTCCGCACGCGACCGCGATCGAATACGACAGGCCGTGCTGGAGGGACTCGGTTGGCGGTTTCATCGCATCTGGAGCACGGACTGGTTCCGCAATCCGGAACGTGAACTGGGCAAGGTCATTGAGTCCATCGAGGCGGCAAGAGTTCACGTTCCCGTGGATCAACCGGAACGTCCGGAGGTCGAAATCATTACTCGTGCCGAGGAGACGCCTACCGGTATCGAGCGGGAAGAGCTGGAGGATGCTTTTGACGTCGAGCAAGAGCTAAGCGTGCCTTACAAGCCGGCGGATCTTCCTTCAAAAGTGTGCCCCATTGAGGGGCTGCACGAAGAACCTGTTTTAGATCTCGCTGATCTACTTAGAGAGGTGGTTGAGATTGAAAGCCCCGTTCACTTTGAGGAAGCGGCGCGCCGCATCTTGGATGCCTATGGCATTTCGAGACTGGGTAATCGAATTCGAGATCATCTGGAGGAAGCTGTCGAATGGGCCGAGATACAAAATTGGATACGCCGAGAAGGGGCGTTCCTTTTTGCGCCTGAGCAGACGAACGTACCAGTCAGGGATCGAAGAACAATGAAAAGCAGAAGCCGAAAGCTCAAGTTTATCGCACCTGTTGAGATACAAGCCGCCATAGAACGCGTGGTTCGACATTCCCATGGCATTACGGCTGAAGAAGCGCTTGCTGCAACGTGCACCTTGCTCGGATTCCAGCGCACCACTACCGACATGCGAGAGAAGGTGCAAGAACAACTTGAAGTCCTTCTCGAAAAAAACCGTATTGTCAACCAGAGCGGAGTTCTGATGGTAAGCTGAGCATGACTTCCGCCACGTCGCCTACGTGGACGAGGAGACGTGAGGGGCGCCGGTCAGTTGCTCGGCGGGACCACCTTGACGGGTGTCAGGCGGCCTTCGTCGCGGTGGAGGAACTCTTTGTAGAGTTCGATTTGCCGGTTCGTCATGGGGATCTTGAAGCCGTCGATGAAGACCTGCCGGATCTGCGTTTCCGTCTCGAACGGGTCGCCGTCGGCGATGAGGAGGTTGGCTTTCTTGCCCGGTTCGAGCGAGCCGTAGTCGTCGGCGATGCCGAAGATCTCGGCCGGTACGATGGTGACGGCGCGGAGGGCCTCCTCGCGGCCCATGCCGTAGGCGGCGGCGAAGCCTGCATGGAAGGGCAGGTTGCGCACGTTCTCCGACTCGCCCGAGCGGAGGGCCACCTTTACGCCCGCCTGCTGCATCAACCCCGCGTTGGCATAGGCCTTGTCGTACCGATCGTACGCGCGCGTGGGCGTCGAGAGCACCGGCCCGACGAGGCACGGGATGCCCGCCTCGGCGAGCTTGTCCGCCACACGCCAGCCCTCGGCGACGCCGCTGAAGACCACGTTCGTCAGTCCCCGCTCCTTCACCCAGTCGATGGCCGCGAGGATGTCCTTCTCGCGCTGGACCTTGATCATGAGCGGCATCTCACCGCGCACGACGGGCAGGAGCGCGTGCATCTCCGGGATGTATTCCGGCTTGTGGTCGGGGTCCGGCGCGGCGTGATACGCGGAGTCGATCCGGGCATAGAGCACGGCGCGGTCCCACACGTCGTTCAGCTTCTTGAGCGCCTTCTCGGCGGCTTTCTTGAGGTCCTCGTCCGAGCGCCGGTCGAAAAAACCGCGACGGCCCGAGGCGGGGAACTGGAGCACCATCATGCGCACGCCGCCCGCGTGCATCTGCTCGGGCGTATAGCCGACGAGGTTGATCAGGGCGGCCACGCCGGGAAAGAGCCCGCCCGCGGGCTCGGTGACGACCGTCGTGACGCCGCTCACGCGGGTGACGGGGATGAGCACGGAGTTGGGGTTGACGGCGGAGAGCGCCTCCAGCTCGGGGTTGAGGTCGCCCACCTCGCGGAAGTCGTTCGTCTCTTGCACCGCGCCGATCTCGGCCAGCCCGAGTTGCGTGCCGGAGTCGATCATGCCGGGATAGACGGTCATGCCCGCGCCGTCGATCACCTCGGCGCCCGGCGGGATCGCCACGTCCGCGCCGACGGCCTCGATGCGGTCGCCGCGGATGACGAGCGTTCCGTTCTCGATGACGCCGTTCGTGACGGTCTCGATACGCGCGTTCGTGATGGCGAACGTGCCCTGGTAACCCTTCGGCACTTCCCCGTCTCCGGTTTGCGGTTGCATCTGAAAGAAGAGGGCGAAGGCGAGCGTGAGGAGGAGGTTCATGGGTCTGTCGTCGATTGCAGAGAGCGAAGGTCTGGAAAGGAGGGCGCGCGCCGGAGTCATTTCAGGTGAAAGAGCCAGTCGCCGACGGCTTCGAGCGCGTGGAGATGCCGATGCTCGTCGTTGGCGACCGATGCGCCGTCGTCGAGGGAGGCTTCGGGATCGACGGCAAGGCGCACGTCATCCGGGTCGCGCTGCCGGTCGAAGTACCGCACGCCGTCGACGAAAGTCATCCGGGGCACGGCATAGACCGAGAGCGGGTGCCCGTCGAAGACGGCAAGGTCGGCGTCTTTGCCCACCTCGATGGAGCCCACGCGGTCGGCAATGCCGAGTTGAAGCGCCGGGTTGATGGTGATGAGCGCGAGGGCCTCGTCGTCCGTGAGCCCGCCGTAGCGCTGGCTTTTGGCGGCCTCGTGATAGAGGTGCCGGTCGAGTTCGCCCGAGTCCGAGTTGACCGACGTGACGACGCCGTTCCGGGTGAGGATGGCGGCGTTGTAGGCGGTCGAATAGTAGACCTCGAACTTGTACGACCACCAGTCGGAGAAGACCGAGGCGTACGCGCCGAAGGCCGCCAGCTCAGGGGCCACCTTGAAGGCTTCGTTTGCGTGCTGGAACGTGACCTTGTCGACGCCGAAGTCTTTGAGCACGCGCATGAGCATGAGGATCTCGTCGGCGCGGTAGCTGTGGCAATGGACGAGCACGTCGCCCCGGAGGATGTCGGCGATGGTTTCGAGGCGGAGGTCGTAGGGCGGCGGCACGGCGCGAGGATTGCGCTGCTTCTCGGCGGTGTACCGCTCCCACGCCTCCATGTACCGCCGGCCGTCGGCGAAGGCTTTGCGGAGCACGGCCTCGACGCCCATGCGCGTGGCGGGCATTTTGGCCTTGCCGCCGCCCCCCGCGCCACGCTTGCCGTGGACGCGTGTCGGGTTCTCGCCGAGGGCGAACTTGATCGTGCGCGGCGCGCCCTCGAAGCGAAGGTCGTCCGGGTTCGTGAAGCCCCACCGGTGCTTGATCGTCTCGTTCTGCCCGCCGATGACGTTCGCCGAGCCGTGCATCGTGTGCGAGGTGGTCACGCCGCCGGCGAGCGCGCGGTAGATGCCGATATGGTACGGATTCGTCACATCCTCCATGGTCACCTCGGCGGTGACGGGGTTCGTCGCCTCGTTGACGGCGCTGAGCGCAATGTGCGAATGCGCGTCGATGATGCCGGGCATGACGTACATCCCCGTCGCGTCGACGACCTCCACGCCGTCGGGCGCGCGCAGCCCCTGGCCGATGCGGGCGATTTTGCCGTCGCGCACGAGCACGTCGGTGTGTTCGAGCGTGCCGTTCGTGACGGTGAGCACGGTGCCGTTCTTGATCAGGACGTCGCCCACCCTGGGCTGCGCCGCCGCCGTGAGCGTGAAGGCGAGCGCGAACAGAAACGGAAGGAAAGCTTGCTTTTTCATGAGATGGCGTCGGTTGAGGCCGCCCGGAGGCGCGGGAGAGCGGGAAAGGTTTGGAAACGGGTCAGGACCGGTCGGGGCCGGATGCGCGCGTGCCGGTGACGGGGGCGTCGCCCATGCCCGGCACGTTGACCGAGCCTTCCATCTCATCGCCGGCGATGACGACGGTGAAGGTGAGCGTGCCGGGGCCGTCGGGGATCTCGAACGTGAACGAAAGCTCGTTGCCGTCGAAGGTCAGGTTCTGAAGCTCCGTCACACCGGGGTTTTGACTGCTCGTGAGCGTGCCCTTGAGGTCGTCCGGCGCGCCTTCGAGCGTGAGCGTGCCGTCGAACTCGCCCATCGGCGTGGAGATGACATACTCCCACACCCCAGCGGGGTTGGCCGCCTCGCCTCCGGCTTTCGGCTTCTTCTCCTTGACCTCGTATTCGTACTTGACCCCGTCGACGAAGACGTATTTGATCTTCGCGTTCTCCTCGAAATACGGGGCGGTGGTCACGACGAGGTTGGCGATCTTGCCCTCATCCACGGAGCCGAGCATGGCCGAGAGACCGAGCAGATCGGCTCCGTCGGTGGTGAGCGCGGCGAGGGCGGCGTCTTCGGGCAGGCCGTGCTCGATCATCACCCGCAGGTTTTTGTGGATGTCGGCGGGTTTCACGTCCATCGTCGAGAACCCGAAGCGGAGGCCGGCTTCGTGGAGCAGGGCGGCGTTCTTGAGGTATTTCTCGCGGCTCATGCGCCGGCGGGCTTCGAGGTTGCGGCGTTCGGCTTCGAGGTCGCGGTACGTAGCCGTGCGGATGGACGGGTCGTACTGCGCCGCCATCTCAGCCTCGACGGAGTCCTCTCTGGCCTTCGCCTCATCCTTCGGCGCTTTGGGCAGGTCGAGCGTGAAGAAGAGCGGCGCGCGCGCTTCCTTGAGCGCGTCGATGAGGTCGAAGCTCTGTTCGAGACCGCCGAGCGCGAGCGGGAAGCCGAGGTCCTTTTGGAGGCGGAGGGCGCGGTAGCCTTCGAGGGCGCTCTCGACGAAGAAGAAGACGGGCTTCCGGCCTTCGAGGACGGGGAAGAAGGCCTCGTGCACGGCGTCGTGGGGCGGGCGTTCAAGCCCCGTCGGGTTCTCCTCGTACATCCGCTCGATCATGCGGCGGCGCTCGGCTTCGCGATAGAGCTGGCGCATCTTCGCCATCTGGCCCATCGGCGTGGCGGGATAGACGCCGGGCGCGCCTTCAAACTGCGCAAAGAGGGAGGCGTCGCCCCGAAGCACCATCGCGCCGGGGTCGTTGCCGGAGAGGAGGACGACGGCGCCGGAGCCGGGGAGCATGCGCCCGTGCGGGACGGTGTGCGCCGCCCCGAAGCCCGCCGCACGCAGGTCCTTGACCGACTTGTCGCCGGGCGCGAGCATCGTGCGGGCGTCGCGCTGAGGCTGGATGCCCGCGTAGTCGTCGGGCGGGTTGCCGGGGTCGTCGGGGCGCTTGCGGTTCGCGTCCTCTCTGGGCTTGGGGATGCCCGCGTGCGAAAGGCCGTCGATGAAGCCGGCATAGACGACCATCGAGTCGGCGGCGATGCGCTCGGCGTCAAAAGGGATGTCCACGTCCGTGCCGACGGCCACGATGAGGCCGTTGCGGAGGACGACCGTCCCGCGCTCGATGACGCGGCCCGGGGCCTGCACGATGCGCGCGTTCATGAGCGCGTACGTCCGCGTGACCGTCGGGAGGTCGTCCGTCTGAGCATGAACGCGGAGCGGCGTGCACGCGAGCGCCGCTGCGAAGACGAAGAACAGGGCCGCCGGGGCCGACCGGGAGGAGGGAAAGAACATGGACATTCGGGATCGAAAGGAACGAGTGGGCGAACTTCCGGAAAGGGAACATAAAGTACGGATAGCCTCCGTTCCGGGCAAGGCGATTCGGAGGCGCGAATGGGGAGGGCGAAGGGGGGCCGACCGCCGGTCGCACAGGACGGCTATCGGCAGAAAGCCCCTCATCCGAACCTTTCCGGAGCCAGCGGCGCAAGGGGGAGGGAAGGGACGCCGCCGGAGAGGAGCTCGGCGAGCAGCCGTCCCGTGACGGGCGCGAGCGTGACGCCCATCATGCCGTGGCCCGTGGCGAAGAACAGGTTGTCGTGGCGGGGACTCCGTCCGAGGAAGGGCAGCCCGTCGGGAGAACAGGGGCGGAAGCCCGACCACACGCCGGCGCGTTCGAGGTTGTCTTCCGAAGTATCCGGGGCGTATCGGCGGGCGAGTCGTCGGATCGGGGCGACGCGGCGGGCGTCCACGGAGGGGTCGAAGCCGGCGAGGGCGAGCGTCCCGGCGAAGCGGATCCGGCCCGGCATCGGCGTGACGGTCGTCTTCTCTTCGGTGAGGATCATGGGCAGGCGCGGGCCGTCGTCCGGGGCGGGGAGGGTGAGGCTGTACCCTTTCGCCGGCTGCACGGGGAGGCGTGCGCCCGCGGCCTTCGCCAGCCGTCCGCTCCAGGCGCCGGCGGCAATCACGACGCTCTCCGCCTCGACGAAGCCCGCCGTCGTGTGCGCGCCGGTGAGCCGCTCCCCGCGCCGTTCGAAGCCTGTCACGGCGACGCCTTCGTGGAGGGGGACGCCCCGTGCGGCAAGCGCCACGGCGAGCCGGTGGAGAAGGCGGTCCGGGTCCACGCGCCCGTCCTGCCGGTAGCGCACCGCGCCCTCGACGGGCGTACGGAGCCCCGGCTCGAGCGCGCGCACCGACGCGGCGTCGAGGCGGTCGACGGCAAGCCCGGCGTCCTCCGCAAGGGCGGCGGCCCGCAGGTTGTCTTTCCGCCCCTTCTCCGTGTGATAGAGCATCAGAAGGCCGGTCTGCGCGAAACCGAAGTCGCCGAGATCGTTCTGCATCTCGCCGAAAAGCTCGGCGGAGGCGAGGCTGAGGTCGCGGAGGAGGGGGGCGGCGCGGGCGACGTGCGCCTCGGTGCAATGCCGCCGGAAGACGAGGAGCCATCGCGCAAGCGCGGCGTCGGCCCGGGGTTTGATGTAAAAAGGGCTTTCCGGATGCGCCAGCCAACGCAACCCCTGCGCGACGACGCCGGGTGCGGCGAGCGGGACGAGGTGGCTCGGCACGATCATCCCCGCGTTCCCCGCCGATGCGCCCGTGCCCACCGGGTCGCGCGTGAGCACCGTCACGTCCCGCCCCGCCCGCCGGAGGAAATACGCCGCGCACAACCCCACCACGCCGCCTCCGATGACCAGCACGTCCGCTCTGTCCGTCATGTGCATGCTCCTTCCGGGTCGCCCCGGTTCGTTCGATCCGCGCCGTTCACCGACCGGAGCGGCCGTTGCGTGTTCCGTATCGGGGAAGGACCCTTTTTTCAAACCATAGGCCCTTCGAATCCCGAGCGCGGGCCGACCGGGATCGCATCGGGGGGCCCGTCAGACGACCTGAAAGCCGTGCGCGTACGGGTCGTCGTCGTCGATGAAAATCGTATTGAAGCCCGTCACCTTCGCCCAGCCTTCGACGCTCGGGACGATGGCCGCCCGGTCGCCGACGGTGGTCCGGTCCTCCACGCGTCCGCGAAAGAGGCTGCCGATGATGCTCTCGTGCACGAACGGGTCTCCGGCGTCGAGCTTCCCTTGCGCCGCCCATTGCGCCATGCGCGCCGAGGTGCCCGTGCCGCACGGGGAACGGTCGATGGCCTTGTCGCCGTAAAAGACGGCGTTTCGGGCGTGCGCCCCGGGGCGGGTGGGCGCGCCCGTCCACAGGATGTGGCTCAGTCCCCGGATGGCCGGGTCCTCGGGGTGGACGAACGTGTATCGCTCGTTGAGAAGGCGTCGGAGCGTGAGGCTCCAGCGGATGAGGTCGGCGGCGGTGTGGTCGGCCAGGTCGCGGAAGTTCGGCTGCGCATCGACGATGGCGTAAAAATTACCGCCATAGGCCACGTCCACGGTGAGCGGGCCGAGGTCCGGGCTTTCGACGGCCAGCCCTTCCGCCGCGAGGAACGACGGCACGTTGACGAGGCGCACCGAGCGGACGCGCCCGTTCTCGACGTGAACATGCGCGTCGACGCGGCCCGCAGGCGTTTCGAGGCGGACGACGCCCGGCGCACGCGGCGTCACGAGGCCGTGCTCGATCATCACCGTCACCGTGCCGATGGTCCCGTGCCCGCACATGGGCAGGCAGCCGCTCGTCTCGATGAAGAGGATCGCCGCGTCGCAGTCGTCGCGGGTGGGAGGATAGAGGATCGCGCCGGACATCTGGTCGTGGCCGCGCGGCTCAAACATCAGCCCCGTGCGGACCCAGTCGTATTCCGCGAGGAAATGGAGGCGTCGTTCGCGCATCGAGTCGCCTTCGAGCGGCGGCCCCCCGCCCGTGACCACCCGCACCGGGTTTCCACACGTGTGCGCGTCGATACAGAAGAAGGTTTTTCTCGGCATGAGCGTGGGGGCGTGCAGGTTGCGCGGAACGTGGATCAGGACAGGGGGGCGCGGGTGAAGGCGCCGTCGACGAGCCGCCGGATGCCGCGCGGGTTCTCGTCGCGGAGTTCGGGGGGGAGCGCCGACGGCGGGAAGTCCTGAAAACACACGGGGCGGGCGAAGCGGAAGATGGCCGCCGTGCCCACGGAGGTGGAACGGACGTCGGTGGTAGCCGGGTACGGGCCGCCGTGGTTCATCGACGGGCACACCTCGACGCCGGTCGGGAAACCGTTGAAGATAAGGCGTCCGGCCTTGTTTTCGAGGAGGCGCACGAGTCCGGCATGGCGGCGGAGGTCGTCGTCGTCGCCGTGGAGCGTGGCGGTGAGGACGCCGGGGAGGGCGCGGCCGACGCGTTCGAGCGCCGCGTCGTCGTCGCACCGGACGACCATCGTCGCGGGGCCGAAGACCTCTTCGTGGAGGTGCGGGTTCGCCTCGAAGGTGGCGGCGTCGGTGGCGAAGACGGCGGGCCGGGCCGGCGTGGCGGTTTCGGAGACCGCGTCGCTCACGGCCACGGGCCGGACGCCTCCGGTCGCATGCCATCGCGCCAGGCCTTCTTCATAGGCCGATCGGATGCCCGCGTGGAGCATCGTCCCACCCGAGGCGCGGGCGACTTCCGCTTCGATGCCGGCGATGAAGCGTTCGAGCGCCGGACCCGACGGGGCGAAGACGAGGCCGGGGTTTGTGCAAAACTGTCCGGCGCCAAGCGTCACGGACTGGAGGAGGCCGCGCACGAGCTCGTCCGTCCGCGCCTCGAGCGCGGAGGGAAGCATGAAGACGGGGTTGACGCTGCCCATCTCGGCATACACCGGGATGGGCTCGGGGCGGGCGGCGGCGGCGTCGAAGAGGGCGCGTCCGGCGCGCAGCGACCCCGTGAAACCGACGGCGCGCGTGAGCGGGTGGCGCACGAGGGCCAGGCCGGTGGCGGGCTTCGCGCCGTGCACGAGCGAGAACGTGCCGGGGTGAAAGCCGAGCGCTGCGACGGCCTTCGCAAGGGCGCGGCCCACGAGTTCCGACGTGCCGGGGTGCGCCGGATGCGCCTTGCAGACCACCGGGCATCCCGCCGCAAGCGCCGAGGCCGTGTCGCCGCCGGCAACGGAGAAGGCGAGCGGAAAGTTGCTCGCGCCGAAGACGGCCACGGGTCCGAGCGGGATGAGCATCCGCCGGAGGTCGGGCTTCGGCACGGGCTTCCGGTCGGGGCGGGCGCGGTCGATGCGGGCGTTCACCCACGAGCCTTCGCGCACGACGTCGGCGAAGAGCCGAAGCTGATGCGTCGTCCGCCCCCGTTCGCCCCGGATGCGCCCTTCCGGCAGCCCCGTCTCGGCCTTCACCCGTGCGACGAGCGTCTCGCCGAGCGCCTCGATCTCTTCGGCGATGCGTTCGAGCAGTTCGGCCCATGCTTCCGCCGGGCGCATCCGGTCGGCGCGAAAGGCCTCCTCCGCCGCCCGCAACGCCCGGTCGATCTCCTCCGGCGCGGCTTCGTGAAAGGCGGGGGCGAGCGCCTCGCCGGTGACCGGGTTCACGGCGCGGATCGAGGGAGCGCCCTCGTCCGAAAGTGCGCCGGCGATCAGGTTTTTTCCGTGGAGCGTCATGCGGTTCTCGGGTTCACGCGCGCGAGAGTTCGAGCACGTTGTGCGTGAAGTGTTCGAGGTAGTCGAGGAGCGCGTCGGAGGCGGCCACGGCGGCGTTCTCGTTGCCTTCGACGACGGCCTCGATGAGGCGGGTGTGGGCGGCGGCGGAGCGGATGAGGTCGCCTTCATGTCGGTACTGATACCAGAAGCGGCGGCAATGCGCGTGGAGCGGCGCGGCGGCGCGGGTGGCGAACGGGTTGCGGGCGGCTTCGGCAAAGCGCTCGTCGCAGGTTCGGTCGGCGCGCATGAAGGCGTCGAGGTCGTCGCGGGCGGCGGCGTCGCGCATGGCGTAGGCGCACGCGGCGAGCGCCCGTCGGTGCTCCGGGGCGGCGCGGCGCGCGGCGCGGGCGATGACGAGGCGGTCGAGCACGCGCCGCGTCTCGAGGAGGGCGAGGAAGTCGAGAAGGTTGATCTCCGTCACCATCATGCCGCGCCGGGGCAGGGCCGCCACGAGCCCCTCGGCGGCGAGCCGCTGAAGCGCTTCACGGAGCGGCGTGCGCCCGATGCCGATGTGGGCGCTCAGATCGGCTTCGGAGAACACCCGGCCGGGGGGCAGCTTCAGCGTGACGATCATCGCCTCGACGAGGTCGTATGCGCGGTGGGCGAGGGTGGGCGCGTCGCGGGTCATGTGCGGTTCATGCGAGTCTGTGGCGGCCGGGCGCTCAAACGGCTTCGAGCACCGGGAGCGGGGGACGTTTCGAGAGGCGGTCTTCGATGATGGACGTGACCCGGGCGCGCTCCTCGCCGACGAGCGGCAGGCGCGGCGGGCGGACGCGCTCCGTGCCGAGGCCCGTCATCGCCTCGGCAAGCTTGATGTTTTGCACGAGCTTCGTCGAGACGTCGAGGTGGAGCAGCGGCATGAACCAGCGATAGAGCGCGCGCGCTTCTTCGAGGCGGCCCGCCCGCGCCAGTCGGTAGATCGCCACCGTTTCGTGGGGGAAGGCGCACACGAGCCCCGCCACCCAGCCGACGGCGCCGAGGAGCATCGCCTCGAGCGCGAGGTCGTCCACGCCGCAGAAAATCCGGTACCGGTCGCCGACGCGGTTGAGGATGTCCGTCACCCGCCGCACGTCGTCCGAGGACTCTTTGATCGCGACGAACTTCGGCTCGTCGGCCAGTTCTTCGAACATCTCCGGCGTCACGTCCACGCCGTAGGCGACGGGGTTGTTGTAAATCATGACGGGGCGGTCCGTGGCGGCGGCGACGGTGCGAAGGTAGGCGAGCGTCTCGCGCCGGTCGGAGCGGTAGAGCATCGGCGGGAGGAGCATGAAGCCGTCCGCTCCGTCGGCGGCGGCGCGCTCGGCGAAGCGGACGGCGTCGGCAGTGGTGCGCTCGGCGATGCCGCAGAGCACCGGCACGCGCCCGGCGCTCACCCGAAGGGCCAGGCGAAGCACGTCGCGCTTCTCCCCGGAGGTGAGCGTGCTGCTTTCCCCGAGCGAACCGCCTACGATCAGCCCGTGCACCCCGGCGGCGATCTGCCCGCCGAAATGCCGCTCCATGGCCTCGTAGTCAAGGCTGAAATCTTCTTTGAACTTGGTCGTGACCGCGGGGAAAACCCCCGCCCAGGGTGCCGCCATGATGCCTTTTCCGGGAAAGGTGGGACGAAAGACAGTTCAAGATATGCCACTGATATATTAATTGCATAACAAAGTGGAGCCCCGGATAATTTTCATGGAAAGACGGAGGAGGGAGGAACAAGGGAAACGGAAAGAACTTGACGCAACGTTGGAGCGGCGGAATCCGTGACGGGACGACCGGAACGCCGGGGTCGGCCGTGCTCGTCGCGCCCGTTCGGGGGATGAACAGGCATGCAACGGGTCCCGGATACGACGCCGCGCACGCGCTGTTTACAGGATTTGGAATTTCATGATAAGGAACGGAAGGGAGATGCCTATATTGGAGCAAGCGGGTGTCTTACAACCAGAAAGAGGGCGGCGTCATGTCTGACAAACGAAAAAAGTGGCTTCCCGTCATCGTCATGGCTTTGCTGGTGGCGGGGATCGGGTTTGCCGGTGCGACGGCATGGCGCACGGCCGAGGCGCAGCGCGTGTCGGTTCGGGAAGCGGCTCGGCCTCGACCGGTCGCGCCGCGCGCGGATCTGACGCCGGAGGAGAAGGCCACCATCGCCCTGTTCGAGCATGCTTCTCCGTCGGTGACGTACATCACCTCGCTCAACGTGCAGCGCGACTTCTTCACGCGCAACGTGACGGAGATCCCCCGGGGGACGGGCACCGGGTTCGTCTGGGATGAGGGGGGACACGTCATCACCAATTTCCACGTCATCGAGGGGGCGGACCGGGCGCTGGTGACGCTGGCCGACGGCACCACGTGGGAGGCGGGTCTGGTGGGGGTGGCGGCGGAAAAGGACCTCGCCGTGCTCCGCATCGAAGCGCCGGCCGAGCGGCTGCACCCGATCCCCGTCGGGACGTCCGGAGACCTTCGCGTCGGGCAGTCCGTCTATGCCATCGGCAACCCCTTCGGGCTCGACCAGACGCTCACGACGGGCGTCATCAGCGCGCTCGGGCGGGAGATCGAGTCGGTGGCGAAGATCCCCATTCGAGGGGTGATCCAGACCGACGCGGCCATCAACCCCGGCAACTCGGGCGGCCCTTTGCTCGACTCCTCCGGGCGGCTCATCGGGGTGAACACGGCCATCTACAGCCCCTCCGGAGCGTACGCGGGCATCGGCTTCGCCATCCCCGTCGACGTGGTAAACTGGGTCGTGCCCGAACTGATCACGCACGGCCACTTGCGGCGTCCGAACCTGGGCGTGGAGGTTGCGCCCGAGCAGCTCATGCGGCGGCTCGGCATCGAGATGGGCGCGCTCGTGATCGACGTGCAGCCCGGAAGCTCCGCCGAACGCGCCGGCATCCGCCCGACGACCCGCGACCGGCGCGGCTACATCCGCCTCGGCGACCTGATCGTGGGCGTGGACGGTGAACCCATCCGCTCGCCCAACGACCTCCTCCTCGCGCTCGAACGCCGCAACCCCGGCGACATCGTGCGCCTGACCCTGCTCCGGGACGGAAAGAAGATCGACGTCGACTTGAGGCTTGAAGCCTACCGGTAAACGGCGACGCTCGCTACGGGGCGACGAAGAACAATCATTAGATAGGACACCATGGAAAAGCCTGCAAAATTCTCGATATGGTATTACGTGATCGTGATGTTGGGCTTGTTGGCGATGGAGGTTTTTTTATTCTCGGGGCCATCCACAAATCATGAGATTTCCTATAAGGCATTTCGCGATAAACTTCAGGAAGGCGCCGTCGAAAAAGTCGTGATTCTCCCGGATCGCATCGTCGGGACGTTCAAAGACACCACGGGAGCGGATACGACGAAAGCCGGCTCGGATCTGAGTTTCGGGCCGAATGCGCCGTGGCGGTTGCGGCTCGAAGAGATCGAACGGCAGGCGGCGCTTCAGTTCACCGTGACGCGCCTTCCGGACGTGCAGGACGACTCCCTGCTGGCCTATCTGGATGCCGCCGGTGTGGATTATAGTGGTCATATAGAAAATAACTTCTTCCGTAATTTCTTTTTGAACTGGATCCTTCCCTTTCTCCTTCTGGGGGCGATCTGGGTGTTCATATTTCGCCGGATGAGCATGGGGCAGAACAACATTCTGAGTGTGGGGAAGGCGAATGCGAAGATCGTGGCCGAGTCTCCCCGGAATCGCGTCACGTTCAAGGACGTGGCGGGGGTGGACGAAGCCGTGGAGGAAGTGCGGGAGATCGTCTCGTTCCTCAAAAACCCGCAGAAATACACGCGTCTGGGGGCAAAGCTGCCCAAGGGCGTCTTGCTCGTCGGGCCGCCGGGGACGGGCAAGACGCTCCTGGCCCGAGCCGTTGCGGGCGAAGCGGAAGTGCCGTTTTTCTCGCTCTCCGGCTCCGACTTCGTCGAGATGTTCGTGGGGGTGGGGGCGGCCCGCGTGCGCGACCTCTTCCGGCAGGCGAAGGAGAAAGCGCCGTGCATCATCTTTATCGACGAGATCGACGCCATCGGGAAGAGCCGGGCGCAGGTGAGCGTCATCGGGGGGAACGACGAGCGCGAGAACACGCTCAATCAGCTCCTCGAAGAGATGGACGGCTTCGAGGGGACCGAGGGCGTCATCCTCATGGGCGCGACGAACCGTCCCGAGGTGCTCGATCCGGCGCTCCTGCGTCCCGGGCGCTTCGACCGCCAGGTGCTCGTCGACCGGCCCGACATGAAGGGGCGTGAGGCCATTTTCCGCGTGCACACGCGCAACCTCAAACTCGACGATACGGTGGATCTGAAGCGGCTGGCCGCCCAGACGCCGGGGTTCGTGGGGGCGAACATCGCCAACGTGTGCAACGAGGCGGCGCTCCTGGCGGCGCGCAAGGGCAAGGACCGCATCTCGATGCGCGAGTTCGAGGAGGCCATCGAGCGGAGTGTGGCCGGACTGGAGAAGAAGAACCGCATCATCAACGAGAAGGAGCGGCGGATCGTGGCCTACCATGAGTCGGGCCATGCCATCGTCGGCTATTTCACGCCGGGCGCGGACGTCGTGCAGAAGGTGTCCATCGTGCCGCGGGGGATCGGGGCGCTCGGTTATACGCTTCAGATGCCGCTCGAAGACCGCTACCTGATGAGCCGAAGCGAACTTCTGGGCAAGATCAAGGGCTTGCTCGGGGGGCGCGCCGCCGAGGAGATCGTTTTCGAGGAAGTATCCACGGGGGCCTCGAACGACCTCGAACGGGTGACGCAACTCGCGAAAAGCATGGTGGTGATTTACGGGATGAGTGAAAAGCTGCCCAACCTCTCGCTCGTGCAACAATCGGGGCCGGGCTTCCTCGGGCAGACGGGGCAGACCGAACGGCGCTCCGAGCGCGTCGAAGAGATGATCGACGAGGAGATCCTCGGCATCATCCGGACGTGCTATGCGGAGACGAAAGCCCTGCTGAAGTCCAAACGCGACCTGCTCGACAAAATGGCCGCCGTGCTGATCGAGAAAGAGGTCATCGAGTACGAAGAGATCCGAGACATTCTGGGAGAGCCGCCGAAGGAAAAGGAGCCCGAGGCGGCGACTTCAAAGAAGGCGCGCAAACGAACCGACGGGCAAGCGTGAAGGAGAAAAGCACACGGGCCACGCGGACGTTTGCGCGGGTACCTCATAAACCAACACCAGACGATAGAGCCGTATGGAAGACTGGATCGATACGTTGCAGGAACAACTCGGCGCGTACGAAGCGCCGATCCTTTCGCTGTATCTGGACGTGAACCCGGCCCATGCCGAAAACTTGCGGGAGGGATATCGGATACGGGCGGAGAACGCCATGAAACAGGCAGGCGTCCCGGAGACGCTGATCGAAGAGGTCGTGGCCCGGTTCCGACAGGATCCGCCGCATCGGTACGGGCGGACGCTGGCGCTTTTTGCCGCCGAAGACCCGGAGGCGCTTTTCGAGAGGCATTTTCTCCAGGTGGATCTCCCGCTCGTCTCCGAGGTGGACCGCGTCATCGCGCGGTGGTCCGCTCCGTACGTGGCGCCGTTGCTGCTGGCCCGCGACGACTATGAGCGGTACGCCGTCGTGTACATGGACCGGGCGCGGTGGCGCTTCTTCGAGGTGCATATGGGAGAGATCGAGGAGGTGAAGGAAGCTTTCGTGGAGATCGACACGACCGAATGGCGGCGGCTGACCGAGCCGACGGGCGGCTCGCCTGCCATGGAGACGGTCGGCGCCGGGAAGGATCTCTACGAGAGCCGGGAAGAAGCCTGGGTGCATCGTTTTTACAAGAAGAACGCCGCGCTGCTCGAAAAAGCGATGGCGGCCCGGGGAGCCGAGCGGCTGATCCTCTGTGGGCCGGAAGAGCGTCGGGCCGCCTTCGAGGCGGTGTTGTCGAAAGCCCTCGCGGAGAAGGTGGTTGCGCGGCTGCCGGGGTTGCCGTATCCCGAGGCGTCGCCCGCGCAGGTGCTCGATCACGTGGCGGATGCCGTCGAACGGGCCGAGCGAGAAGGCGAGGTGGCGCTCCTCGAACGCATCGCCGAGCGCGGGGTGTGGGGGCTCGACGCCGTGCTTCAGTCCTTGCAGCAGGGGCAACTCTATACCGTGGCCGTGCCGTGGACGCCCCGGGTGCTCTTCACAACGGTGCACCGCTGTGAAGAGACGGGCTTCGTCGCCGTCGATGCGGCGAAGGCGGAAGCGGGCTGCGCGCCCGGCCATACGCCGGCTCCGACGCGCCTGGACGAGGTGTTGCCCGCCCTGGCCGTGCAACATGGCAGCCGGCTGGAGTTCGTCCGCGGTGAGGCCGAACGCAGGCTGGTCGAAACGATGGACGGCATCGCGGGCCTCCGCCGGTGGTAGCAAGGACGCCCTCGCGCGCGGCGGAACGCCCCGGGTTCCGGCAAAACATCAATCAACATCCCAGAGAGATCATGGCAAACGTACCGGAGTTTTTTCAGAAGGAAGTGCTCGACAAGAGCCGTGAAAAGCCCGTTCTGGTGGATTTCTGGGCGCCGTGGTGCGGACCGTGCCGCGTCCTGAGCCCGACGCTCGAAAAGCTGGCGAAAGAGAGCAAAGGGGCATGGCGGCTGGTCAAGATCAACACCGACCGGCAGCCCCAGCTCTCCGCGCAATACGGCATCCGGGGCATCCCCGCCGTGAAGCTCTTCATCGACGGCGAGGTGAAGGGGGAGTTCGTCGGCGCGTTGCCCGAGCCCGCCGTGCGGAAGTGGCTGAGCGAACACCTGCCGGCGCACACGGGATGAGGCGGCGAGCGGATGCTCGTCATGCCGTTTCCCTTATCGAGCGTGGCGCATAGGGCGACCGGCCGGTCGGCTCTACGGAAGGTCGTTTGAAGGATGGCGACATCCTTTTCGAAACGCTTGTTCCCATGCGCTGCGAGGGAACGTCCGCCGTACGCTCCGCGTCTCCTGCGTCGGCGCACGATTCCGGGTAGCGTGCCATGCGTGGCGCATAGAATCCTCGACGGGACCTGAGTGACGGCTTTATGTTGAAATAACTGAATTGACGTACAATAGAAATCTCGAAGGTTTTATAAGAAGGCAACCTGACATTCAGTTGTCAGGGGTCATCTCATAGATTTCTCCCATGAAGTCTTTTCCAATCATTCGCGTACCTGATGAAGCACCGGAGCGTTTGGAAAATGTTGGGAGCAAGGAGAAATTCTGGTATACCCGCAGCGAGCTTGAACCACATGAACGGTGGCTTTTCAAGGCAAACCGCCTCATAATCCCCGAAAACACCGATAGTTGGGCTGGCGAAGACTGGTCAGAGAAAGTTGCTGCCGAGCTTTGCACATTGCTTGGCTTGCCATGTGCGACGTATGAACTGGCTGTTTGGATGAATACCCGTGGCGTCGTGACGCGCCGTATCGAACGGGAACATGAGCGACTTGTGCTCGGCAATGAGTTGCTTGCCGGTCATGACTATCCGCGCGTCACAGAGAACCGATTTGACCGGATACCACAGTACACGCTTGATCTCACTCTCGAAACGCTTGCCAATTCTACAATTGGTGTTGCGCTTGACCCTACATGGGCGCTCCCGGAAGGTGTGGCGTCCCCTCCTGAGGCTTTTGTCGGGTTCCTGCTACTTGATGCCTGGATTGCCAATACGGATCGTCATGACAGGAATTGGGGGGTTTTGGAGTCGTACACCGAGAATGGTCTTCACCGGTACCTCGCTCCAACGTTCGATCATGCCTCTAGCTTGGGGCGTGAATTGTTAGATGAAAAACGTCGCGAGCGGCTGACATCTCGGGATCGTGGTCAGAGTATCGAGAAGTATGTTGAACGTGCGCGTTCCGGGTTTTTTCGCAGTGAGGGTGACCGAATAACCATGCATCCTGTAGAAGCCTTTATGCATGCAAAGAAGCGATATAGTGTGGCAGCCGATGCGTGGTTAAGCCGTCTTGCGGCAATCGATGACGAGCAGATAGAAAGGATATTGAACCGTCTACCGGGCGAACGAATTTCGTCGGTTGGCACCGAGTTTGCGCGAAAAGTGTTAGATTTGAACAGAAAAGCCCTCCTTGAGCTTTGAGGTTAAACCGTATGAGCATCCTTTTTCTCGCTTGGCAAGATCCTGTCCGCAGGCGGTGGTTCACCGTGGGGAGATTACTTCGACGGAGAGAGAAGTACGTTTTTACGTACACGAAAGGCGCCCGTGCCGCTCAAAAGAGCGGATTTAAACCGCTCGTGTCGTTTCCTGTTTTGGAGAAGTACTACGAGTCAGATGAGATTTTCCCCTTGTTTGCTAACGCAGTCCTTTCTCCTAACCGTCCCGAATACAAGAATTTGATTAAGTGGCTGAGCATTCCTCATGACGAAGCCGATCCTATTGCTATTCTTGCCCGTACGGGCGGCAATTCCATGACGGAAACCCTGGAAATCTTCCCCTGTCCGGAACCCGACAGCGATAACACGTACCTTGTGCACTTCTTCGTTCGAGGGTTGCGCCACCAATCACTATGCGCCATTGATCGGGTGAAGACCCTGAAGCCGGGGGAAGAGTTGTTGCTCATGGCTGACCTGCAAAATCCACACGATCCGAATGCCTACGCACTCCGAACGGCAGAGCAATCCAAGAACGATATGCACCTCCTCGGCTATCTACCTCGTTATCTTGCCGGCGAGTTAAAACGGTTCGAGCGGAGTGACATCACGAAGGCAATCGTTGAAGTTGTACAAGTCAATGCATCGCCGGCCCCCATCCACTTCCGTGTACTATGCCGTATGCGCATGCCATGGCCGGAAGGTCATGTTCCGTTCAGCACGGAGGAATATCAGCCACTGACCGTTTTGGACAAAAGTCCATGATGCAAGGTTTAGGAAACTCCAGTCGTGAATTGAAGAAACGTAGAAAGTCAACATTCTCAGTCATGTGAGGTCAACTTAGTTGACCTCCACTATAGCTTGCGCCGGATCGACGAAATCGCACGATTTTTGGAATTTTGGAAAAGGGATAAAAAAAATAGCCTCGACCCGGTCATCAGGTCGAGGCTATTTGCGAGTAAGAAGGCAGGCTATCGCTGCGGGACGGGTTCGACGTTCAGCGCTTGCAGGTAGATGTCCTCGCCGGAGAGCTCCGCGATGACCTCCTCGGGGAGCTTCCAGCTGGTCTGGAGCAGCCCCGGCCCCGGCAATTCGCGGATGATGCCGTAGAACGTCCACAGGTCGCCTTTTTTGATGTCGAATTTCTTTCGATACTCTTCCGGCATCGTCAGCACGACGAAGAGGCGGCCGGTCTCTTTCGAGCCGATCCAGAAGGCATTCTCGGCGACCACCTCGTCCACCGGGGCGTGCCGGAAGAGGGCGGTCCGGTCGATGTACGCATCCTGGTTCTGGGACATCGCCACCTCTGCGAGGTTCGTGAGGGGCGTCATCGAGGTCGGAGGCTCGGGCGCCGAACGCGGCGTGACGACGACCGGCGGGAGGGTGGCCGCCACCGACTCGCCGATGACCACCACGGGCCGGTTCTTGAACATCCCGGCGAGCACGGGGTCGAGCTGAAGATTGTATTTCCGCTCCAGCCCCTCGACCGAGAAAGGCTCCACGCGGCCGGTCACGAGCACGAGGTCGTTTTTCTGAAGCGGCGCCTCCACCGTGCGTTCCGGCGCCGCGGCGATGGCATCGAGGCTGATCACGAGCAGGTCGCCCCGAAATCCATGACCGCCGACGGTGAAGATGCGTGGGTCGAAGACGTCGTTGACTTCGCCGCTCAGCGTCACGGTCTTCCCGACGTATTTCGTCGGGTTGGTTATAATCTCATCTGCACTCAGCCCGATGGTGTCGGTCTTCGACTGGCACGCGCCGAGTGCGAACACAAAGATGAGGGGAAGGAATCGCATATATGTTCGGGCAACGGGCCTTGTCGTTGTTTTCATGGTTTTGCCTCCGTTACGCTTGGGATTCATGGGGTAAGGGTGTCGGGGACGCTTTCGCCGGACCGGGCATCCTCTGCAAAGGATTTGGGAAGTTCTCCCAGCGTCATCGTGAGGACGTCGCGGGCGGCATAGGAGCCGTTGAGGATGGCTTCGCGCTCGGTGATCGGCAGCGGGTCCCGCCCGGTGAGGGCGGGCGCCTGGGCCTCGAGCATGAGCGCGAGGTCGGCGGGCGTCCGAAGTATGCTCGCCAGCTCGACGGCGGCCTCGACGAGCGCGCGCAGGGGCGTCTCGGCGGTGAAGGGAACGCCGTGGTACGTCAGCAACCCTTCCAGGGATCGCCGCGTCGTCAGGAGGCTCTCCGTCAGGAGCGCGGAGTAATCGGGAGCGGCGTCGTCGCGCAGCGCGCGGACGTTCTCCAGATGCTCCGCCGCTTCCCGGAGCAGCCGCCGGGTGGTGTTCATGCGTGTTTCAAAGGTGCTCATCGTCGTCTCGGGTCGGATCGTGGGGATCGGGCCATTGCGCCGCGCGCGGTCAGGCGTTCTGCCGGGCGCGCTCGTCGCGGATGCGGCGGCGGGCGTTGCGCACCATCTCCGCCGCGCGCTCGACCGTGACGCCCAGCGCATACGCGACCTCGATCATCGTCAGCTTGTGCTCCTCATAGAGCAAGAGCGCTTGCCGCTCGTCGACCGCGAGCGGATAGGTCTCGGTCTCTTTGAGCAAGAAGTCCTCCTCGGGGTTGGGGACGTTGTCCGGGAAGACATCCTCCCACTTTTCGAGGTCGTCCGGCTGATACCATTCCCAGAAGGACTCCTCGTCGTCGTAGAGCGGTTCGGGGGGGAGCGGCTCGTCGAGCGAGATCGCCCAGAGGTCGCGTTCCCACCGGGGCCGTTCGATGAGTTTCCGGAGCACCCGGTGCTGCGTGCCGAGCAGCCAGGCGCGCAGGCTCACGCCCTCGGGTCGTTCTTTTCGGGAGGCCCAGGCTCGGAGGAGCGTCTCGCCCACGAGTTCCTCGGGGGTGATGTCGCGGGCGGCGGGCTCGCCCCGGAAGCGGTGGTAGCCGAGGTCGCGCCGCGCTGCGGTGAGGAGCTCTTCGAGAAAGGGTTCCACCAGGCGGTTGAAGGCGGCGCGGTCCCCGTCGAGGGCGGCCTGCCAGTCTTCTCTATGTCGATGGTCGTGTTTTTCCATGTCTGCAAAAACCTCTCAGCTTTTGGGTTTGGTCAGCGCGGTGAGGATGGAGCCGTTCAGGTTGGGCTGGCGCACGCGCACGAGGAACGTCGCGCCGGGCTCAAGGTCGTGATAAATGCGCTCAAAGTCGCGGACGTTCTGGACCGGCTGCTTGTTCACCTCTACGATGAGCTGTCCGGCCCGGAGGTTGGCGTCCCGATACGCGTCGCTCTCGGCGTCCACACGGGTGATGAGCACGCCCCGGGCGTCCTCGTCATAGCCAAACTGCTTCGCCAGGTCGGGCGTCAGGTCGGTATAGCTGAAGCCCAGCTGCTTTTCGATGTCGCCGCGGGTGGACGGCTGCGCAGCGGAAGCGGCTTCGGCGGTTTCCTCTTCACTTGCGCCGAGCGTGACGGTGACGGTTTTCTCCTCTCCCGCCCGGTTGAGCGTGATTGCGACCTTCTGTCCCGGCTTCATGGCGGCGATGAGGGTGGAGAGTTCGAGCGAGTTCGTCAGGGGTTTGCCGTCGACGGCGGTGATGACGTCTCCTTCCTCGATGCCCGCCTTGTCGGCTGCCGAGCCTTCGACGACGCTCATCACCTGCGCCGCGCCGCGCGGCAGGTCGAGCGCCTCGATGAGGGCCGGGCTTGCCGCCGTGTATTGCACGCCCAGCCGCGCCCGGCGCACCTTGCCGTGCTCGATCAGCTCCTCGGCGATGGTGTGCACCGTGTTGACCGGGACGGCGAAGCCGATGCCCTGGTAGCCGCCCGTCTGCGAATAGATCGCCGTGTTGATGCCGACGAGGCGTCCGTGCAGATCGACGAGCGGGCCGCCCGAGTTGCCGGGGTTGATGGCCGCGTCGGTCTGGATGTAATTCTGCACGCTCTCGCCCGTGCTCGAGTACCGACCCACCGCGCTGATGATGCCTGCGGTGACGGTGTTCTGAAGCTCCTCGGACAGCGGCGAGCCGAAGGCCATCACCCACTGGCCCACGCGCAACTCGTCCGAGTCGCCGAGGGAGATCGCCGGCAACGCGTTCGCGTCGATGTGGATGACGGCCAGGTCGGTGAACGTGTCCGTGCCTACGACCTCGGCGTCGTAGACGTCGCCGTTGGAAAGGCGCACCTTAACCTCGTCGGCGTCCGTCACCACATGGTTGTTCGTCACGATGTAGCCGTCGTTCCGGAGGATGACGCCGGAGCCGAGGCCGCGCTGATGGAACTCGCGCGGCTGCCCGTTGCCGTCCTGCCCGCGCGGCGCGCGGAAGGGGGCGAAGAAATCCTCGAAAGGCGTGCCCTCGAACGGGTTGATCGGGAAAGGATTGGCGGGCGCCTCGATCACTTTCTCGATCATGATCTGGACGACGGTGGGGTTCACCTGTTCGGCTACTTTGATGAAGGCGTCTTCGAGATCGAGGTCTTCGCGTATCTCGGTGTCGCCTGCGACCAGCGCGGCCGCATGCTTGGCCTCGCTCTCGGGCGCGACGCGGTCGCCCAGGCCGAAGAAATTGGAACCCAGGAGGATGAAGAAGATGCCGGCCAGGAAAGCCGCGAGGATCAGGGCCGGGGTGGTCAGTTTTTTGAATCGAGTCATGGCTGTCGTGCGCTTGAATTGAAGTGGATGCGGCACAGAAGGATAAAAAAGGAAGAGCCCCGACCGCCGCAGGGGCCATCGGGGCTCTCGGGCGCTTATTGCGCCTCGCCTTCATCAACGACTTCGAAGTCGACGTCTTTGACCTCATCTCCACCCGCCGGAGCAGCCTCTCCTTCCGGAGCGGCCCCCTGCTGGGCCTTGTAGAGATCCTCGCTGGCCTCGCTCCAGGCCTCGTTGAGCTGCTGCATGGCCGATTCCGCCTCGTCGACGTTCTCCGTCTTGTGGGCTTCCTTCAGCCGTTCGAGCGCGGCCTCGATCTTGGCGCGTTTCTCCGCCGGGAGCTTGTCGCCGTACTCCTTGAGGTTCTTCTCCGAGGTATAGATCAGGCTGTCGGCCTGGTTCATCACCTCGATCTGACGACGACGTTGCTTGTCCTCGGCGGCGTGTGCCCGGGCGTCGGCGCGCATCTTCTCGATCTCGGCCTCCGTCAACCCGCTCGACGCCTCGATCCGGATCGACTGCTCCTTGCCCGTCGCCTTGTCCTTCGCCGAAACGCTCAGGATCCCGTTCGCGTCGATG